>NZ_VUMX01000001.1:0-191493 GCF_009695985.1 Lactobacillus porci | reverse complement strand
ATCAAAGAAACAAACAAATTAGAGCAGTGCGTACACGTGCTGTTCTGCCGTAGTTAATCAATCTGCGGAAGCATCTGAGGTCCGCCAAGGATGCTTGAGAAGCGACAGCGTAAGCCTTCGGGCTTGGTTATGGGAGAACTCTCTTCGGGGAGTTTGTTTGGACCACGCTAGTTAGTCGCAAACCTCCGACCTCGGTCGGGGGTAGTTGATTAACCATTTTTGCATTGATCTTTCGACCTCCTTGATTTGATGCTTTTAATATACCGGGAAAGCATAATTCCCCAATTGATTTCTATCAAGATCTGGATTTTTACAAAATTTTTTACGAAAAAAGCCATCCAGGGGAATTTGATCCTCTGAATGGCTTAGTTTTAGTCGATGCGGTTGATTTTACCAGCCGCGATTGGAAGAGTGACGTGTTGGTCGTAATGGTCGTTGAAGACTTCCTTGAACTTGGCTAAGTCGACGTCTTTTTCATAGCTGTAATAGCCTTTCGTCCAACTAGCTCTTTTTTCGTCCAATTTTGCCCGATTTTGGACGAAAGAGCAAATAATTGGACTAAAAAAGTCCCTTCACGCTTAGACATGAAGGGACGTTACTTCCTAATGCTGCTGTAGCCATAATAATTCTTCCGATGTGCTTCATTCCATAAAATTATAACGCCCTATCGTTTATTACATTATTAACTGAGAGCAAATCATATCTTTTTACTATCAATTTAATTTGACTACCAATTTTTACATCTGTGGTGGCTGGCAAATAAAAGTTATCACCGTCTGAATTTGCTACCCTAAATAAGTTCATCTTACCAACCTTTTCCCGAGATAAAACATAAAATTTTTTTCCAGAATGATTTACTTCGTATAGTATGCCTATCTTACAATCATAGATCTCTTGCTCTTTCACAAAAGAGAATTGATCATTTCCAATTAAATCCGAATCATCAAATACTGTATATTGCTGTTTGGATTTTTGACTTTCAACCATGATATCTCGCGTAAATTCATATTCTTTTATTGCGATTACCTTATACATCCATATTTTCCTTCCTCATATAGATAAATTTTTTCATCGTCATTACATTCCCCAAAAATACTTCTATGAGATAGTTTACGCTTTTCTTGATAACTCTGGTATATTAAGGGTATTCAAAAAGCAAAACATCTAACTTGGGAGAAAATAGAATGAAGCCAAACAAAGATCACGTAGAAGAAGATAAGCCTTTCACTTGGGAAAGTTTTATGTTATCTGAATCATGGAATGAATTTCCGGAAAGAAAGGACGATCCACCTTTAACAATGGATTTTCTTTTCTGGTATCACGGTATTAGATATATCATTACCGCCGCCTACGGTGACGGTGGCTACATGATTGCCGAAGAACTCAGTGGAAAAGTCATAATTCAAAACAAGAATTTCCGTAAGTTGGTGGAAGACGTTCCCTTGTTTGAAGGTAAAACTTTCAAGGAACTTTTGCCCGATTTAGACGTAGAATATTAGCTCATCAACCAAAAAAGCATCCCTGGCAGTGAAAGGACTTTGTTAATTGGCAAAAGCTATTCCTTAGTCAGCACGGTCATGCATTCAACGTGCGGGGTCTGTGGTAACTGGTCCACGTGTTTTTCTACCTATAACACAGTGGGCAGGAGGGAGGCCATCGTCTCGACCTGCTCTGCTCAGCCGATTTATGATCAAGGTCCAGGCCCAGTATGCCGTTAACTTGGTCGGTATCTTGGTCGCTTATCTTGGTCGGTCACCGATCAAGTTGCTTTCTCCTGTACCTCTGAATGCTCAGCGACAAGGACGGTTTCCTCCGGCAGATGCAGAAGAACATCGCAAAAACGATAATGGATGCCGACACGATGAGCCCGGAAAGTATCCAGGCCAGGCTCGACGAGCTGCAGAAGGAGCTCATCCGAAAGGCCAACAGCAAGCAGAACTACGATGCCATCGCCGATGAAATCTTTACGTTGCACGAGCAGAAATCACAGTCCGAGGCAGACACCGGAAGCGCGTCGCCGAGCTGCAGGACTTCATCGGAAGTCAGCAATCCGAAATCACCGAATTCGACGAAAGCCTCGTTCGAAAGCTGATCCAGCAGATCACCATTCACGATGACCGCTTCACCGTGGAATTGAAGTCCGGCATCACAATCGACATCAGAGCATAAAAAGGCTCCTCGCCGCCGACACATTTGCCGGAAGCGAGGAACCTTGGTCTGTCTTTTTTCTTATTGTTCTTGTGCCTTGATACGCTTAGTTTTTCGGTATCGAAAATAAAATATCCCCATTAAGATCACATTCAAAATCGTCACTACGATACTTGCTTCTATCTTGTACGCGCCTCCTGACAGCATTTTGTTTGCAGAAGCTGTCATGGTCAAAATACTTGGATAATCATCGGCCAGACTAACCCCTCGGATGATTTGATGTTCCCGTTTCTGACGTTGAGGCAAAAAAGGCGCAGAGAACCAGGACGGACCATTCCGCTGATCGTCTCGGAATGCTCCACCTCTGTAAAGTAATCATCGAATGTCTTGTCCTTTACAGTTTTGGATCACTCCACGCTTGATGCCTCCCCTTATCTGCGTCTGTTTACTTTTTAGAATCGATGTCCTTCTTTTCTCTATATGTAGCTTTATCCTCGGCTACCATCATTCCGCTCGTGGATGATTCCGTCTGGTAACGATGGCTTGTAAAATTGCCACTTATGTCCTTCGAAGAATCCAAATCGTCTGGTGCTTCATACGGTTTCCCTTCCTTGTTGTACGTCAGGTTGAATACCATATTCGTAAGCCACTTCTTGAATGACGAATTGTCCTGAAACTGCTTAAAGAGCTCCATGTTGTCCGCCATGATGGAGAAAATGACATTCTGCAGGGCGTTCTCGCTTTCTGTTCGGGCTTCCTGCTCATCAGAATTCTTCATGGCATTCTGGTATTTCTTGTCACGAGAAACCATCGCCGGAATCCGGAGGATTTGGCGCTGTACGTTATCAGCGTCATTCCACTGAATATTTCCGAACGTATCGTTGAAATCCATGATGATCTCGGAAAGCGGATCAAGTTCCGGCTCGACGATATGGCCGACCTTTCCGGCAGGGACCGGAGCAATTTCGGCGTCCTCGTCCTCCAGTTTTATAGCCACGGCCTCCTGTGCTTCATTCCGATAACTGTCCAGATCGATCGTAGACAAAATGCCCTCTGACAAATCATCCTCACGAGGTGACGGAAGTTTCGGTATTAGCAGATTCAGGAAGATCGACAACTTTTCCCAGTCCACATTCCCATAAGGAAGAATAGAGCCAAGGAAACCGTATGTACGGACAAATGACTTCGCTGCGCTCTTGAACTTGATCTGATCGTCCGTTTCGAGCTCGTTGTAGGTAGCCACGCACGGATCAAGCAGCGGATCAAGCCTGTCTCGTTCAGCTCCGCTAAGGAATAAATCAACTACGTGCTCTACATCATCGTTGTCATACACCTGATAGCTTTCCATGAGCGTGATCAGGTCATAGAGCTTGTTTGGGTCGGTCTCTCCGGATAGAATCGTCGTCCTGTAGAATTTAGAGAACGCTTCTTCAATAGTAGAAGTCTTGTTGGCAAAGTCCAACACATAGACCTCATCCTTCCCTGGACAAGCCCTGTTCAATCTGGATAAAGTCTGCACCGCCGCAATGTCATAAAGCGGCTTATCCACGTACATGGTCTGCAACAACGGCTCATCAAATCCGGTCTGGAACATGTCGGCAACTACCAGAAGACGATACGGATCTTTCTTGAACTCCTTCGGGATCTTGGCGTCTGGGAACCCGTTCAGTTCTGCTGATGTCAGGGCAGGTTCCTGTCCGTTGTATTTGCACTCGCCGGAGAAAGCGATAATCGCCTTGTACGGACTATGTCTGTCTGCAAGGCACTTGTTGATTGCATAGTAGGTCTCGATGCAGCGTGGGATGCTCGCGGTCACTACCATTGCGCGGGACTTTCCGTTCAGCTTCTTCTTAGCGATAATCTGCTCATGGAAGTGATCCACCATCATGGCAGCTTTCTTGGCGATAACATCCGGATTCCCCTCTACAAAGGAACGCATTTTTTTCTGGGCGCGCTTCTTGTCGAACATCGGATCGTCCTCGACCTTCTTGGCAATCTTGTACCAGCTGTCGATCGTCGTATAGTTCTTCAAGACGTCAAGAATGAAGCCTTCCTGAATAGCCTGCTTCATCGTGTAGACATGGAAAGGCCTGTGCTTGATTTCACCATCCTCTTCATATGGCGTTCCGAAAATCTCCTCGGTCTTGTTCTTTGGAGTCGCGGTGAACGCAAAATAGCTTGCGGTCTTTACGAGCTTCCGGCCCTCGACAATCGCATTGATCTTGTCTTCATTGTCCATTTCGTTGTCTGAAGCCATGCCGGAAAGCGCCAGATTCATATTCGCGGAATTGCGCCCACTCTGGCCTGAGTGGGCCTCATCGATGATAATGGCAAAATGATTATTGATATGTTCCTGACCGATCTCCTGCGAGATGTACGGGAACTTCTCAACCGTGGTTATAATGATCCGCTTGCCATCCTGGATTGCCTTCTTCAGGTCTCTGGAATGCTGCGCCCAAACGACCGTGTTTTTCACCTGCATGAACTGCTTGATGGTATCGCGGATCTGCTTATCTAGAATCCTGCGGTCGGTGACGACGATAACGGAATCGATCATCGGATGGCCATCTTGCTCAAGGCCGATCAGCTGGTGAGCAAGCCATGCGATAGAATTCGACTTTCCTGAGCCTGCACTGTGCTGGATGAGATAGCGCTTTCCAACACCGTTTTCTTTCACATCTGCGAGCAGCTTTTCAACGCAGTCTAATTGGTGATAACGCGGCCAAATCTGTTTAACCGATTTTTTCTTAGTATCTGGATCGACATCAACGACGACCTGAGCGTAATTCTCGATAATGCGGGAGAGCTTCCACTTCGTCAGAATGTCCTTCCACAGATAGTCTGTCATGATGCCATCCGGATTCGGCGGATTGCCCGCGCCATCGTTATAGCCCTTGTTGAATGGCAGGAACCAGCTGTCCTTCCCAGCAAGTTTCGTGCAGAACATGACGGTCTGGTCATCGACTGCGAAATGCACCATGCACCGTTTGAACGAGAACAGCGGTTCCCGCGGATCGCGATCTTCCTTATACTGCTCAACGGCATCTGCTGTCGACTGACCAGTGAAATGATTCTTTAGCTCAATCGTGACGACCGGAAGACCGTTGATGAACAGGCAAAGGTCGAGTGCGAGCTTTGAAGCGTCGATGGAATAGCGAAGCTGCCGTGTCACACTGAAGATATTCTTTTCAAACATCTGCTTCGACTTCTCGTTGTTTTCCGTCGGCGTAAAGTAGAACATGATGAGATCCGCCGGGTAGGCCTTCACGCCGTTTCGAAGAACATCAATGATGCCGCGCTTCGCGATTTCCCCAGAAAGCCGATTTAAAAACTGCCGCTTCTTCTGTTCGCTGTTATTTACACCAAGCTTTGCCATTTCCCTTGGCTGCGTATCATTTAAGAACCGGAAGAGGCGGGTTTCGTCTACGGTGTATTCCTTGTTGTAATCATCATTCGTTCCCTGCTCGTAGCCATTCTGCTCCACGAGCCAGTTCACGATTATCGTCTCAAAGCCCTTCTCGGTTTTATCAGTAAAAGCCATGATCAAGCCTCCTCTCCGTCGGTCTCTGTTTCTTCGTTATTCTCCGAATCATCGTCAACGACGTCATCTACGTGTTCATACTCGGGAACAGTAACATTGCGGACATCGATTTTGCCGGTGACAGCATCCGAGATGATTGTTGATTTTAGCTCCTGAAGCGCTTTTATTTTGCTTTCTGTTAATTGAATAGCTTTATCAAGCATGTCGCATTTATCGTCCAAATAACAAGCAATTTTCTCTTGCTCAGTAACATCAGGATAAGCAAGTTTTAACTGTTCCAATACTCTCATGCCGATGTTTTGCTGAGTACCATATGACCAACCATCCTGCACCTGTTGTTGATATGGCAAAGCCTGCAAAGCGTAAAAGAGAAAACGCGGTAACATCACTTCTTGATTACAACGGAAAACGGCAAGTGGAGACCATATAGTAAATATTCTATCTGTATCTACAATTGATACTCGTCCAGTAGTCGCGCCTGATTTGATCATGTATATATCATCAATCTTAGGCACATATTTCTTACAACATTCTTCATAAAAGTCCTGAGAAATAAATCCTCGAATATGATTAAAATCAATTTTTCCATTACCACACGAAACAGCTTCTGCAGAAACAAAGGGGATACCCTCCTCATATAACTGTGGAGTTGTATGTGGGCCGTCCGTCAGCGGTTGTGAAAGGACACGTAGTGTTTTCGTAATTCGCCATCCTTTTGGAATCATCCGATAGTAGCTATTATCTGTCCCACACATTTCTTCTCGTTTTAGTCCTGTAGTTACAGTTTTAGTAATAACCGTGTTCTTCAGTTGATTGAATTCCTGTATTTCCTTCCGGCGTATTCCAATCAGCTTGTTGATCTCAGAGACCTTCCAATCGAGGAAGCGCACAATCTGATCCTGCTCGGCGCGGGGAGGAACAGGAAGGAGGACATTCCCAAGATAATCCATAGAAATACGCATCCGAACTGATGTTAAAGTTCCGTTGTCACTTTCATGCATCAGTATTCCTTTACCGAGTCCAATTAAGCTTCTCTGGAACGTTACAAGTCTGAAAATGTAGTGATAATACCAAACGTTATCTTCATGACGTAAAACGAGCGGATAATACACTGGGCTCACGCATCCTGTATACCGCGAAACACCCGCAGCCCCAGAGACAACGTTCATATTGTTTACCAACAAGTCCCCCTCACGGCAAATGTTATACTTTGTCAAATCCGCTTTGGGCTTATTTCCGCCTGCTCCTTCCTTTTCTGCATAGGGAATGACACCCTGTTTGGCTGTAAGTGAAAGTATATTGTCTGTAATAACCGGATTATTTGTTTCCTTACGCAGTCCAAAGACAAGTTTTAATCTTTCCATTCGCCAATGAGATGGTATCTCCTTAGCCCACTTTTGATTGACACTTTGATATTCTGGATAAGCATTATTCATTCTGTAAGCCCTCCACGATCTCATCCATGACGCCATCCGATTCCCTCTCGAGCTCCTTAAGCGAGGCAAGGATGTCCTTCATATCACGGAGCTCTACCGGCTTGTAGAAGTACTTAGTGAAGCTGATCTCGTAACCGATCTTTGTCTTGCTTTCATCCACGTAGGCGTCCGGTGCATATGGCTTGACTTCCTTTTCGATAAATGCGTCGATCCCGCCATCGTAGTTGAACGGAATGTTTTCCGAGTCGCGAAGGTTCGGATCGGATTCGCCTTCAACCTCTTTTGCATGTGGATCAGCTTCCGTGATAAATGGACGGATCTTCTTGAGCTGCGTCTTTTTGAGCTTTGTCGCCTTGGCAAAAGCTTCCCAATCGTCAAGCGGTGTGTCATTCGGCACATCGGCGACCGCCTTTCTCACCATTTCTAGATCTGTAGCTTTCTTAAATAAAAGCTTCCCCTTTTCATTTTTTTCAGGGATTTCTCGTTCCGGGAATACATGGAGACGTAGAGGACGCTCGACAGTTACATTCCAGTAGCCGAACTCACTGTTATCGAATATCATGCTTACGTCGCTTTCCTCCATGTCAAGGAAAATGCGAACAATTTCCTTACGGATTTCCGGCGTGAATTCACAGTTCTTATTGCCCATGTTCTTGCGCAGCGGGCTCTTCATGTTGGTCGCGTCGATGAGTTGAATCTTCCCTTTGCGGCGTTCTTCCTTCTTATTGGAAAGCACCCAAATGTATGTGCCTATGCCTGTGTTGTAGAACATGTTGTCAGGCAATGCGATGATAGCTTCCACAAGATCGCGCTCGATTAGATATCTGCGTGCGTTGCTTTCACCGCTTCCTGCATCGCCCGTGAACAGGGATGAGCCGTTATGGACTTCGATGATGCGGCTGCCGAGTTCTGTGTCGGTTTTCATCTTGGATACGTTGTTGAGCAGGAAAAGAAGCTGTCCGTCGCTTGTGCGCGGGATCATCTTTAGCTCCTCACCGCTGGGAAGGTATGCATTGAAACGAGTGTCTAGGATTTCACTCTTGCCACCCATCTTGTCTGCATCTGTTTTCCAACTCTTGCCGTACGGCGGATTGGAGAGCATGAAGTCGAATTGACGAGAGGGGTTTCCGTCCAGCGACAAGGTTGATCCATAAGAAATGTGCTCAGCTTCCTCACCATCGCCTTTGAGGAGCATGTCCGCCTTGCAAATCGCATAAGTCTCCGGATTAATCTCTTGCCCAAACAGGTGAATGGAGACGTTCTTGCCCCGGCGCTTTGCGAGAGTCAAAAGCCGTGCCTGTGCAACTGTAAGCATTCCACCTGTCCCGCACGCCCCGTCATAGCAGGAGTACGATGCATCCAGAATCTTGTCCTCCACCGGGTAAAACGCAAGGTCTGCCATGAGCTCGACAACGTCACGCGGCGTCCAGTGTTCTCCGGCTTCCTCGTTGTTTTCTTCGTTAAAGCGGCGAATTAATTCTTCGAAGATTGTTCCCATGCCGTGGTTATCGAGTCCCGGCAGCTTCACGATCTTTTTCTCCGCGTCCTTATAGACAGGATTCGGGCTGAGGTTGATATCCGATGACGTGAACTTTTCGATGATCGCACCAAGGATATCCGCATCGACCATAGTTCTGATCTGGTCGCGGAATTTGAACTTGTCGAGGATCTCCTGAACGTTCGGAGAGAAACCGTCCAGGTATGCCCTGAAGTCGGCTTCAAGTGTCTGCTTCTTCGAGCGGCTCGTCAGATCCTTTAAAAGGAATGGCGAAGCATTGCAGAACGCTTGTCCAGCTGCATTGCAGAGTGCAGGCCACTGATTGTCGATCTTGGCAGCGTCTAGCTGTTTCTTCATGGTAAGGACGGCTTTCTTTGTTCCTTCAAGCATTGCATCAAGGCGGCGAATGACTGTCATCGGCAGAATAACGTCACGGTATTTGCCACGGACATAGACGTCGCGCAGGCAATCGTCTGCGATTCCCCATATAAAACTGACTATCGAGTTGTACTCCTGGTTATCCATTATTGTTCCTCCGTGCTTTTCTGCTTTTCATTATTTTTAGGAATTTCTACTCGCTCCATAATATCCTGCGCTTCACAGTCAAGTGCTTCGCAGATCCGAAGTAAAATTTCTGTTGTAACATTCTCGCAACGTCCCATCTTAGCAATTGATGCCGCACTCACATGGCTCATTTTCTGAAGATCCTGTTTCTTCAAGCCACGATCTATTAGAAGTTTCCACAGCTTGTTATAACTAAACTGTGTTTCTAATTTCATTTTTTCCTTCTTCATATCACTTTGTCTCCGCTTCCTTGTTCCAAGGCCATCCGAACAGCTCATTGCCATTCGGTGATAACTCCAATACTGCATGATCTTTCATGATCTTTTCAGTATCTGCATCATAAGAATCCAAGGAGTCATATGAAATAAAGATCTGTTTCTTTTCCATTCCTTCTTGTGATGAAAATGAAGCATACTGTTTCACAATCTTCGCCAGCGTATCTTTTGATAGGTTTTTTAAAACAACTGAGTCATGAACAATGAATGGAAGAGTTGTCAATCGCAGATTTGCAAGATCAAAAGTAATAACCCCTCTAAACTGTGCTCCGGTTCCGCCGTCATTAGGTGTCTCGAAGGAATACTTTTTTAATCCTTCAAGTTTTAATATTGGCGACTGCTTTCCTCTGCCAAGAATCTGATTGGTTATCGCACGCATTTCCTGGTTGATTGCAGATTGAATGGCAAACAACTGATCCTTGATAACATTGTCACGATTCTCAGCATATTCCTTTGCCACTTTATTAAGTCGTTCATGTTCTTCATAGTTCTTATTCGCTTCCTGAAGATTATTGAGTTCGGTCATAATTCTGGCATACTCTTTCAAAATAGCTGTCGATACATTCGGGATCTTCTTTATTGAAGCCACTTCCTCTTTGAGCCTTACAATTTCGTTATTCAACGTCATGTAGGAAGTCGCGAGTTTTCGCTCGGCATCCTTGTATTCATCCTGCAGCACTTTAGATAAGCGCTTATGAAAAGCTTCTATCTCCTCAAGCAAACGGAAGTCCTCATTCGGAAAGAATCGTTCTAATTCACCAAATCCTTTCGTAAAGCTCTTCTTTTCACCAGTCATATCACGTCTAACATTATTAAGATCGTGGCGTACCTGAGCTGCTTCACGCTGAAAATGAACTATCTGAGTCTGCAGCTCAGAAAGTCTCTGTGCCTGCATACCATCTAGATTTAAAAGGCCCTCATTGCTGTTCTTTACTAAGTCTTTCTCTTTATCCTGCAGGGACTTAATCTGTTTATTATTTTTTTCAAATTCCTTTTTATTTCTGGCACTACGAATCTGGTTATACCGCTGTGCCTTATTAAAGGCATCCATTTCATCAGCTGCTTGACTTGCCGCATTTATCTGTTTTTCTACAACTTCGTACCTACCCCAAAGTTTCATAAAACTTTTGATTGCCTTATCTGCAGACTCCGATGTTGCTGACTTTAGTGGATGATTTTCATTTAGTGTTTCTCTTTTATAAACTCGAATAAATCTTGAGACTGCACCTCTCCAACTTGAGCATTCCTTGCTGATGTTGTATTTGCTCTTGAGAAAATCATTATATGCATCCAAGCTTAATGGTTCTGTATTCGCAAGTGGCTGATATTTTTCGTCACATTTCTGCACTTGCATATAGTGAACAGTATTCCTGCTGAAATAGTATTTCTCGCCTTCGAAGTCGAATGCAAAGCAAATATTGTGTTCTCCAATATTTTCCTGCACATCCTTGCTCTTCTTGATATAATCTTTTCCTCCGAAGACGAAATCAATTATCATAAGGAATGTCGACTTTCCTATAGAATTTGATCCATTGTCATCCCCCAGAACAACATTCAGGCCTGGATGAAATTCTATAGGTTCTCTGGGCTGACCATTACTTACAAATTTTTCGCATCTTATTTCCGTCAACATAATGAATGGCGCCCTCCTTTTCATCTATCTTTCTCATGGCATACAGACTATCCAAAAGGTCAATGAACTCCTGTATACCTGACATCTTATTCTTTACCTTTCCATAAAGCTCCTTTGGAGTCATATCACACTTTTCAAGTGCATTTAATATGACCGGCATCTTTGCGATTGAACTTTCTTTATATGGGGTAACCTTGCTTGGAAATTTCATGAATGGAACACCTCACAGTTTTGAACAAAAAACGAAACAACTATATTGCTGGCCATCTCTGCATCGTCTCCGAGCCCAGCACGATGTCTGATCCATTCGGAGAGCTGACTTATCACTTCTTTCTGAGAAAGTCCAGAACTCTCCAGCATCTTTGAACTAGCTTTTATTTGCGAAGCAATGACATCAAAGTTTGCATTAGAATCCCTGAACACCTTCTCAATATAGCTGTAATAAGTAATCGCCTCGTCCCTCACGGTTTTCCGTAGTACGAATGGCTCTTTGATTTTTTCATCAACATGCAGGGCATCAAAGTTAAGCGGCTCAGTCGCTGGCTGGTCCTGTAAATCCATAACTGCATCTAGGACAGTTCTGATCTCTTCTTCCAGCTGTTCCTGGTTTACATTCATCTTTGCTTGGTGGCTTTTAACCAGAGCCCTCTTAGTCTCATATAACTTCTTATAAAGCTCCACTGATGGATCAAACAAGTAATCGCTGGACTCCTCTTCATTCAGGGCTATTAAGTTTTCTGGAGCATTCAAGTTCAACGGCTTTGGATATTCTGCCTCAAACTCCGCTGCTGTGTTATCATCCAGGTCATTCGGAAAGATCTGAGTAATCCTATACTTTTTTCTTGCCCTACCGCGCACCTGCTCAACAAGCTCCTTATGGCACAACGGGCATTCATACCCCACCTCTGCAAGGAACGGTATGTCGTCAACTTGAACTTCTTCACCTTCTCTCACTATGTTGGGTTTATTAACTGCATATAAAAAGGTGTAAGCAAGAAATTTAGTAGTCTGCCCATGCTTGTAATAATTCAGAAGAGATTCCTTCTTTGGCTCCGAAATCGTCACATCGCACCTGATGAGCTTTCTGATGTTTGCCAAAGTATCGTCCTTCAGATGAGGATTCAAATCTGGAATCACGTCTTTGTTAAAATTTTCAATAGTCTCATCTATCACTTCAGGGATAACTGATGCCTGTTTAATACCATCAGGTGTATTAGCCAGTTCTCCTAACACTCGGCTTATCTTTTTGGAAGAGAGATCCTCTTCATATCCATGTTCTCGAACATAATCTTGATTATTGATTGTCCCAAGAATCAGATTCGCTGCAGCTTCTTTTCCTCCGTTCGCCGAAAGGCCAGATCGAAGGGTCAGTATATAAGAAGCCGTATTTAGTTCACTCACATTACACCTCCAAAACTGGGCGTCCGGAAAATCACTGGTAAATTGGTGGTAAATCGCTGGCAAATACTATTGCCGGCGATTTTTTTAGAATTATTTGCAGATAGAGGGAACGCCTTACATCTAACAGCATAGTAGAATATCGTGTTTATTTCTATCCTTAAAGGAATTTATTTGCGTGATCACGTAAATATTTGCTTTTTCAAAGTGACATCAAGACTCTGGAAGCCGAAAGTCGAAAATCCAACGACCTGGATATGTCGTTAAACTGTCCACCCTTCACAGATGCTCACTCTCGTGCACAGAGATGGCTCGAGCAGATGAGATGAGCACATCTGAAATAAGAGACCAACCTACGCTCCTATTTCAGAAAACATGTCACCGCCAAGCAATAGCCCCTGATCAAGGCTGACCCGAACGTTTGGTGATGCACCTGCAAACGAGGACATTGTTCATAGGGTAAGCAAGCCTCCATGACAAAAGGAGACAAAAGCATGTCAAACAAAGACTGGATTATCAATCTGGAAAACACAGCAGACGAGGTTGCCGGTATCTGCGGAAGAGAAGTTGTTCACTTCATTCTCAGGGAACATGGTGCAAGAAGCATCTACGACCTGAATCCGGGCGACTACGAAGAAGTATTCTCTGAGCTTTATGCCTACATCGAGAACTACGACTGACAACTGAATACGAAAGTCCTTCGGTCCTATCGTCCAGCTAACGATCAGGACAAGGCAAGGGAATTCCCTGCTCCACTCGGTGCGCCCTACCGCGGATAGACGAGTGCATCTCCGGATGGAGCAGGCAACAAGACAAATTTGGTTCAGCTTCATGCACGGCTGGACGCTGATTAGAAACGGGGTAACCCGCTTAGGTGGCCTGAATGAAGGAAAAATTGAATCTGTCATCACCGGCTCCCCGTTTCGGAAAGAAACGAGGACGCCAAGATGGCAATCAAAGTCAAAAGAGTAAATTTTTATGAAAACGGCAGAATTTATGCAACAGTAGAAGTTAAGACCTATGAGGATGGACGAGTTGAAATCGTGCCTCCTGACGGATACCGGATGTATCCGATGGATATTGAGACTGCTGACACCTCAGCACACAGTTTTGTACCAGAACTTATTCGCATGTGGTGGAAAGGCAGTCGTCAGTACAAATGCTACATGGTACCCGTCCTTGAGGAACTGTTCAATGCGATGATGCGGCCTGACTGGTCGGAGGATAAGCGTAACCTTCGTTCACATAAGTGCCGTGTTGAAGGTGCTCATGGAACACCGATCATCTGCCGCAGGGCATCCTGCACCTGCTGTCCAAATGCCGGGAAGGATATGGAGACAAATCAAACATCCTATATCGAAGACCTGAAGAAGAACAGCAACTGGGAACCTGCCACAGAGGACATCACGAGCACTGAAGCTATGGGGCGTATTTTATACGACGAGCTTATTAACTTTCTTGCGAAGCATCAGAAGAAGCTGGCTAAAATCAAGCTGCTCGAGGATGAAGGTTATAGTGTGAAGGAAATTCATGAAATGCTGAATCTTCCCAGCAACACAATCTATTCCGATCGGAAGCGGATAAAGAAGCTGGAAAGCGAATTTTTCAAAGAGGATTAACACGATGGGAGGCGGTGCAGATGATGATTCTGCATCGCCTTTTTTCTATTCCTGGTCAAATAGCCTTTCCACAGTCACAACCTCCGAAAATAGCAAAGCTACAGTCTCGCCAGTTAAAAATTCATCAAAATAGCCTTCCCACAGTCACGCCAGACCAACTTTCACATTTTTTCAAAAAGAAAAAGCGACACCCGCCTCTCTTCTCAGAAAGACGAATGCCGCAGAAATGGCTTAAACACGGGCTTTTCCAGCCCTCTTTCAATTTACTCTCGTTAGCAGAGCCACGGTCTCAACATGCCCCGAGACAGTAGAAAAAATAATCATACTGGTTCATGCTGTCTGGGAATTGGTCAAGGTAGGGACATGCTGTTCGGGAATTTGTCAGAAATATGATGCTCCATTACCTTCAATGATATCAGCGACATTGCAAACCACATTGAACTGGAAGTTATCGATCTGACTTTAATAATGCATAGATGCTCACATCGCAGACGCCCTGATTATTTACAGCCGCGCTTCTTAGGGTACCTTCATACTTCATTCCGCATTTTTTCATAACCAGTCCTGAATGAGGATTATTTACATCGTGTTTTGCCTGGACGCGATTCGCACCGACCTGATCGAACATAAAATTAATTACTGCACTCAACGCTTCCGAAGTTATTCCACGGTTCCACCACGGTCTGCCAATGCAGTAACCAATTTCTGCCATCTGCGTTTTTTCATTGATTGATACAACAGATATTGAACCAATCGGTTCGTTGAGATTTTTCGGCACAATTGCCCACTGATAAAAGTCCGGCTTTTCATAGGACGCAGTCCATTCATTCAATATATGAATTGCGGTATCCAAACTGGTATAAGCAGGCCATGTCAGAAACTTTGTAACCTCTTTGTCTGATGCCCAATTCTGAAACATGGCCTCTGCATCTTCGACCATAAATTCTCTTAACAACAGCCTTTTCGTTTCTATCGTATAGGTTCCACAATGATTCATGTCTAATCCTCTAACTTTCGATTTGTCATCTTCTCTTAAGAATCTACTTCAAGTACCACATTTCTCCATTTGGCATCTGCATTACATCCCCGGGAAATATCTCAATTACATTTCCATTAAGATCCCGAACTATAGTCTCCTCCCAGTACTTGTAATCCACGTCTTCCCCTTCTTCAAACCATCTGTTAAAGAACAGTTTCTCTCCATCCCGTAAAAAGAAGGTATCATGATCCTCCATTGAAAGGCTGACCTTCTCCGGCCAAACAATATCCAATTCATTACCGCTCTGTCTCAAAAGCGTAAGTGGACTGATACGCAGCTGCAGATTATAACAATCCTTCACTGATGAAAGCGGAAGCTCCGTATGAATGCTTACCTGATGATCTCTGCTGTCGAATCTGACAATCCTGATCACTCCATTTGGAAAATCCACATCAAGCATATATATTCCGCCGTCAAAGAATATCGGTTTTTCACTATAATGCCCCTCTGTCTTCGGAACTGGAAAGAAAACCTCTCCGTCCGGAAAATGGACAAGACAAAGCTTTCTTCCTTTTACCACATGTCCATCCTTAAACAGTTCTTCGGCCTCGTAAAGATCACCGTGTTCATAATCCATACCGTAATACCACTCACTTGTGGCTCCGGGAACAGGCTCTATATATGTAATTCCGTCGGTTTCTATTGTCTTTGTCTTCATAATTAAACCCTGTCGCTCGCATCTTCCCGACAATGCATCCACCAATACAGCCATATGTCCATCAGCTCCAGAATCTGCGATCCAGCTACCTTCACTAAAATGATCTCTCCTGAAATGCCATACAATAACCGCAAGGATCTGTTTCTCAGTGAGTGTATCCAACCACTCCTTCGTAGGCTGAGCCAAATCCTGATTTATATCTTGGAATACGTATCTTGTCTTCTTCCAAGTGGCTTTGAAATCAGTTGCAATTATATCCATTTCTCATCAGCACAATTCGATGCTTAGTATATCATGTTTGGAATTCGTGAAAAACAGAAAAGCCTTCCCACAGCCACGCCCGACCAACTTTCACATTTTTTCTATAAAAAAACGCGGCACCCGCCTCTCTTCTCAGAAAGACAGATGCCGCAGAAATGGCTTAAACACGGGCTTTTTCGGTCCTCTTTCAATTTGTTCTTTTCAACACGGTCACGCATTCAATATGTCCCGGCAACCTTGCTGTCTAGCCTAAGACATACTTAAAAGCTACCAAATCAACGCTTCTGCCATAACTTAATTTTCCACCGCTAATATCCATAATTGGCCCATCATGGACACACTTGTGTCTGATGGGCCAATTTGTTTTATGTCGGTTTGAGGTAAACGGTCTATGAATCTAGTTCCTTATCCATTAAATTTACTATTTCCATAGCTTTATACCTATCTTCAGCCGACAAATACAACATAAAGTTAGAGAGAATATAGCCTAATATGACTGCCTCAACCCCTTTTAAGGTTTTTCCGATAAATTCTTCTGCTGAAATTGATAGCTCCACATACTTACCACGTTTTCTGTGAAAGTATTTACCAATGAATCTTTCTGACTCAGGATTGTAAGAAAAGTTTAGATGACTTTCTGCATTTCTTACGTTTTTATTGACCATATTTACTATGAAATTCCAGTCACAATTTTTGGATTTTCGTAAATAATTTAACTTTTCTGCTGTAGACATTCCTTCTATCCTGGCAAGTTTAACATCTTTTTTTCCAATTAAACTGTCTATTTGGATTAATGATACCAAAATTTTAGACACAAATTCTACTGCCGATGAATAATGCGCTGCAAAATCATTACCTAGGGTCATTTTATCCGCTAAATTTATCGATTGGCTTGCGGAAAGCTCTTTTATAGACTCATCTAATTTTGCCTTTTCAACAATATAGTTTTTATAGCTAGTCAAATTTTCTGAACTAGGAACCTCATCCGTTCCTTCAATAAATGAGACAAGTATACATTTTAACCGTTGACCATCAATCTTCATCGCATCTACATATATTAGCAATAATAGATTACTGATTTGGTATATCACTTTGTTATCTCCATAATCAGTATTAACAATTGACAACGCCGACTCATATATATAGGTGGTAGTATCGACCCTATCACGAATAGCATTCAGCCACTTTGACTCTTTACCGAAAAAACCATCTTGAGATAAATTTCTTAATAGCCTATCTGCTGATTCAACATTATTGTTAGCTATGCTTATCATCCTTTCCTCAATGAATCATAAATTTCTGAATTTTTTGTGAACGACCAAATATATGAATCTTTAAAGGGCTGACTTTCAATCATTCTATCAAATTCAGCTATTTCCTCTTTCCCAGCTCCTAATTCTTCTAAGTGATTCTTCCCTAGCCTACTAGCCCATCTAAATTCATCAGGATCATTCATATAATCCGAAGCCCTGATAAGGATAGCGCAATCCGAGGCCAGCGGGCCAGCCAACCTTTCAGCAAATTTTAATCGTTTTGTGTTCGTTCTAGCACGGTCACGCATTCCACATGCGGGGTCTGCGGAAACATGTCGACTGGTGAAACCTCATCAGTCGTGTACCCCTTCTCCATGAACAGCTGCATGTCACGCACCAGTGTTGCCGGGTTGCAGGAAATGTAGACGATCTTCTCTGGGCCGGTCTTGACCGCGGCCTCGATAAAGTCCGGGCTCAGCCCCTTACGCGGTGGGTCAACGAAAATCACGTCGGTCTTCAGGCCCTTTTCAGCCCACTTCGGCATCAAGTCTTCCGCCTTGCCAGCATAGTACTTGGCGTTGTGGATCTGGTTGATGCGTGCGTTGTTCTTGGCATCCTTGACCGCGGCCTTGACTACTTCCACCCCGCGCACTTCCTTGACGTACTTGGCCGCTGACAAGCCGATCGTCCCGATCCCGGAGTAGGCATCAACGATCAAATCGCTGTCCTTCAAGCCCGCCTGCTTGATCGCTAAGTCGTAGAGGCGCGGCGTTTGGGAAGAGTTGATCTGGAAGAAGGATTGCGGTGAGATTTCAAAAGTCAAATCGCCAATCTTGTCATCGATATACCGCTTGCCCCACAGGAGATAGTCACTCGTCCCCAAAATCACGTTGGTCTTTCTGGGATTGTGGTTCAAGAAGATGCTCTTGACCCCGGCAATTTCCTTGATTTCGTCAACCACCTTGGCCAACCCTGGGAATTCCTTGTGCAGGCAAACCAGGATGACCATGATCTCGCCCGTCGCGATCCCGCGGCGGACTTCCAAATAGCGCACTTCACCCTGGTGCTTGACTTCATCATAGGCTGGAACATGGTTTTCCCGCAAGATATCGCGCACTGCCAGCAGGACGCGGTCGATTTCCTTGTCATTGGTGAAGAAGTCTTCCAGTGGCACCAGGTCGTGTGAATGCCGGCGGAAGAAGCCGATTTCCAGCTTGCCATTCACTTCTCTGACCGGCACTTGCGCCTTGTTGCGGTAGCTGTCTTGCAGCGGACTTGGCAGGGTAGCGTTGACCTTGATTTGATCCAAATGAACCTTCTTCAAGAGTTCTGCCACTTGCTGCTGCTTGAATTCCAGCTGCTTGTCATACTTAAGGTGGGCCAGGCTGGCCAGACCCGTTTGCAGATACTGGCGCAGCGGCACCTTAACCCGGTCGGGACTTTCCTTGATGATTTCCTCAATCTTGGCAAAAGCAAAGGCCTTCTTGGTCTTCAGGATCTTGGCCTTGACAATTTCGCCAGGCAAAGCGTTGTTCACAAAGACGGTTTCCCCATCGACGTGGCCAACCCCCATGGCTTCATAGGACAAGTCGGTGATTTCGACTTCGACGATTTCATTTTTCTTCATGTTGTTCTCCTTTGGACCGCTGCCGGCGGTCATATTCTGGGGCAATAAAGTTGATGATTGGAAAGGCTAAGTACAAGACCATTCCGAAACGGGGATTGATAAAAGAAATCCCGATAAAGAGCAGATTCAAGACCAGAAGCCAGACGATTCTGGTTCTGGCCACCCGGCTCATGATCTGGCTTAAAGAGTGAATGTGGGGCAAAGAAGCCCGCATCCCCATCCGTTCAGTCAATAATTCAAAAGTTTGAACCAAAAAGTACACGATTCCGAAATTAACCACGGCTAGCATGGATAAGTGATCCATCAGCCACTTGGTCATTACCGGCACCAAAGACAGGCTGGCCAAAAAGCAGAAGTCACAAATCATCGTCCATTTATCCGCCTTCCAGATAAAGTAGCTGAAATTCTTGTGCATTTCATACCAGAAGTTGGCCACCACAAAAAAGGAGATCAAATAAATCCCGATCTGCTCAACGAAATTTCCATAAGCCCGATCCGCGATCGGCGCTTCGATTTCCAGAACCACGATCGTGATAATAATGGCAATCACCCCGTCATTAAAAGTCGTCAAGTGGTCCGCCAACTTGCTGGCGGCTTGGGCTTGCGCCTGCTTTTGGTGCTCACGCAGCTTCTGCCATTCTTCCTGCTCTTGCTGGCTCAAGTTCAGCTGCTGCGCCTTGGCCACAATCTTTTGTTTTCTTTTCATTGCTTACACCCATAACAAAAATAGAGTTTGACCAAAGTCAAACTCTATTATAGCAGTTCTAGCCGATGTAGAATTCAATCCGCTGCTTTAAGTTTTCAAAAGTTACCGGGAAGCTGCCGCCTTCTTCCCCGTCCAGGTTGACGGAAAGGTTGTCGTGCTTGTTGTTCCCGATCAATTCTGCCTTTAAAGTCCGGGTCTTGGTGTAGATGATGTTTGGATCATCAACGTGCTTCCCGTTCATGGCCAAAGCCATCAGGCGGAGCAGGTTGCCTGGGTCGCTTGGCTTGACGACGATCAACTGGAAGTAGCCGTCGCTCAGTTCCGCGTTAGGCATGATCTTTTCAAAACCACCGATCGAGTTGGTCATCCCCAGCAAGAAGAGGGACAGCTTGCCTTCGTAGACGCCCTTGTCAAAAGTCAGGCGCATCTCGCATTCGCTCAGGCGCGGCAGCATTTCCGCCCCCTTGATCAGGTAGGCGGCATAGCCCAAAGCTGACTTGACGTCTGATGAAACCCCATAGGTCAGCTCAGCCAAAGAACCAGCCGCGGCGATGTTGACGAAGTACTTGCTAATGCCGTCGCTAAAGTCAGCCCGGCCCACGTCCATCTTCTGGACTTTGTTCTTCAAGACCACCTTCGCGGCCGCCACCACGTCATCGCGCGGAATTGACAAGGCCCGGGCGTAGTCGTTGGTCGTCCCAGCCGGAATGATCGCCATGCGCGGCCGCTCGTCTTCTTCCAAGAAGGCGATCCCGCTGACGACTTCGTTGATGGTCCCGTCGCCGCCGGCGGCAACAACCAGGTCAAAGCCTTCCTTGGCCGCTCTGGTGGCTTCATTTTGCGCGCTGAATTCTTCTGGGGTGGTTCTGAAGGCACTGGCTTCATAGCCGGCCTGCTCCAGAATATCCAAAATATCAGCAACGTTCTTAGGCATCTGCTCATGGCCAGAAACAGGGTTATAGATCAAGCGTGCTCTCTTAGTCATTTGCCTCACCTTAATTTCCTACTGATTTATAATTAACGGGCGTTCAGGTCAGCCAAAAGCAGCTTGTTGACAACCTTTGGGTTGGCCTTGCCGCGGGTCTGTTTCATGATTTGCCCAACCAGGAAGCCGATTGCCCGGTCCTTGCCGTTCTTGTAGTCTTCAACTGATTGTGGGTTGTTGTCGACGATTTCCTTGACCATTGGTGCCAGGACGCTTTCGTCTGACAATTGGGCCATCCCATTTTCTTCAACGTACTTCTGCGGATCAGTGCCGTTGGCAACAGTTTCCGCGAAGACCTTCTTGGCGATCTTGGAGGAGATCGTCCCGTCAGAAATCAGCTTGATCATCGCTGCCAAGTTGGCAGGGGTCAAGGCGATTTCCTTCAGGCTTGCGTGCTTTTCATTCAAGTAGCCGTTGACTTGGGTGTTCATCCAGTTGGCTGCTTGCTTTGGATCAGCGCCATTAGCTACGGTTTGGTCAAAGAAGTCTGAGCTTTCCTTGCTTTGCAACAGGACGCCAGCATCGTATGGCTTCAAGCCGTATTCATTGATGTACAGGTCACGGCGCTCATCAGCCGTCTTTGGCAGGTGGGCTGCAATGTCGTCAACCCATTCCTGCTTGATGTGGTATGGAGCCAGGTCTGGTTCTGGGAAGTAACGATAGTCCGCGTCCCCTTCCTTGACACGTTCCAAGACCGTCTTGCCAGTGTTGGTGTCAAAACGGCGGGTGGACATTTGGATCCGGCCGCCTGACAGCAGGATGGCTTCTTGCCGCTTTTGTTCATAAGCCAAGGACAGGCGAACGTGTTCAAAGGAGTTCAGGTTCTTCATTTCGACCTTGGTCCCGAATTCCTTTTGCCCAGCTGGACGAATGGAAATGTTGGTGTCAATTCTCATTGACCCTTCTTCCATCTTAACGTCGGAAGCCCCAGTAAATTGCACGACTTCACGCAGCTTTTCCAGGTAGGCTACGGCTTCGTCCGGGTCAGTCATTTCAGGCTCGGAAACAACTTCCAGCAATGGCACCCCTTGACGGTTGTAGTCAACGTATGAGAAGCCGTTGGTCCCGTGGGTGTTCTTGCCGGCGTCTTCTTCGATGTGCATTTCGTGGATGTGGATCTTCTTCTTCTTGCCGTGAACTTCGACTTCAACATAGCCGTTTTCAGCCAGTGGCTTGAAGAATTGGGTGATCTGGTAAGCCTTTGGGTTGTCTGGGTAGAAGTAGTTCTTCCGGTCAAAGTGGGTTACCGGGTTGATATGGGAGTGGGTTGCCAAAGCGACCATCAAGCCCAGCCGGTAGACTTCCTTGTTGACCATTGGCAAAGTGCCTGGGTAGCCCCAGTCAATTACGTTGGTTTCCGTGTTTGGCTTGGCCCCGTAGGTTACTGGTGAAGGTGAAAAGATCTTACTCTTAGTCTTCAATTCAAAGTGGACTTCAAGACCGATAGTTGACGTAAAATTCATTTAAATTAATCCTCCAATCCAGCTGGTGTTTGTTCGTAGAACTTGTTGCTGCGTTCGATGAAGTCGGCGACTTGGAAGACGTGACCTTCGTCGAAGCGCTTGCCCATGATTTGGAAGCCAACAGGCATGCCGGTGGTTTCGCTCAAGCCGGCTGGCACGCTGGCAGCTGGGATACCAGCCATGTTGGCTGAAATGGTCAGGATGTCGTTGTTGTACATCTTGATTGGGTCAGTGATTTCTGAGTTTAAGTCGAAGGCGGTTTCCGTTGAAACTGGCCCAACGATCACGTCATTGTCTTCAAAGATCTTGTCGAAGTCTTCGCAGATCAAGGTTCTAACCTTGGCCGCCTGCAGGAAGAACTTGTCGTAGGCACCGGCTGACAGGGCAAATGACCCCAGCATGATCCGGCGCTTGACTTCATCGCCAAAGCCTTCTGAGCGGGTGTTCAGGTAGACTTCGTCCAGGTTCTTGGCTTCAGCCCGGAAACCGTAGCGGATCCCGTCGAAGCGTTCCAGGTTTGATGAAGCTTCACTGGAAGCGATGATGTAGTAAGTTGGCACCACGTACTTGGTGTGTGGCAATGAGACTTCGTTGATGACCGCGCCGGCTTCCTTCAAAGTGTCGATCTGCTTTTGCACGGCCTTGCGGACGCCTTCTTCAACGGCATCGCTCATGTATTCCTTAGGAACGGCTACGCGCAGACCCTTGACGTCCTTGCCCAAAAAGCTCGTGTAGTCAGGAACGGCTTGCTCGGAAACGGTCGCGTCGCGGTCGTCGCCGCCAGCGATGACGTTCAAGACTTCAGCTGAGTCCTTAACCCGCTTGCTCATTACGCCAATTTGGTCCAAAGATGAAGCAAAGGCAATCAGCCCCCAACGGGATACGCGGCCGTAAGTCGGCTTAATCCCGAAGATCCCGTTGAAGGAAGCTGGCTGGCGGATTGAGCCACCAGTGTCGCTCCCAAGGGCAGCAACGACTTCACCGGAAGCAACGGCCGCAGCTGAACCACCAGATGAACCGCCAGGAACCTTGTTCAAGTTCCAAGGGTTCTTGGTGTCGCCAAAGTATGAGGTTTCAGTTGATGAACCCATGGCGAATTCGTCCATGTTGGTCTTGCCGATCACCGTAGCTTGGGCAGCCTTCAGCTTGCCTACCACCGTTGATTCGTAAACTGGCACGAAGTTGTCCAGGATGTGGCTGGCAGCCGTAGTCTTAAGGCCGTTGGTGATGATGTTGTCCTTAACGGCGATTGGAATCCCGGCCAGCTTGTTGTCAAAGTTCAGGTCTTCGGCTGGCTTGGCATTTTCATCAACCGTAATGAAGGCATTGACCTTGTCTTCAGTCTTCTTAATGTTGGCGAGCGTGTCCGCAGTCAATTGGTCGGCGGTGATTTCGCCCTTCTTCAACTTGTCGTTTAAAGAATCAATTGTTTCGTGTAAGTAGTTCATTATTGGTTATCGTCCTTATTGATAATTACAGGTACCTTGACAAAGCCGTTGCTCTTTTCAGGAACGTTCTTCATCATTTCGTCGCGAGTTTGCCAATGTTCAGGCTCGTCTTCACGGAAGACGGTGTCCCGGTCGACTACTTGTACGGTTTCTTCAACGCCAGTAGTGTCAACTGCTTGCAGTTCTTCTGCCATTTCCAAAATTTTGCCCATTTGCGGGGTGAACTTTTCCAGTTCTTCCTCGTTAAATTCAAGCTGTGCCAAAGCAGCAACGTGCTTGATGGTATCTTTAGTTACCTTTTCCACTTATGTACCTCCCTAATTACCGCCATAAACGTGCATGTGATAAGCGCCAGTTGCCGTTTCCTTAGAGACGACCGCTTGCGTGTCGTTGACTGAAGAAATGGTGATTTCGACCGGAGCGTTCTGCGACAGATACTTCTGGGCTCTGGTCTTGACCATTTCCGCGAAGCTCTGTACCTGCAGGTAGCCATAGAACTGGGTCGTAATCGCGATGCTCTCGTAAGACAGTTTCCCGTCCACATACCGCAAGGTCGCGGTCACGCCGGAAACGTTCGGGAAGTAGTCTTCGATTTCATCCTTGAAACTGTTGAACTTCGATTCATCGCTGGCACTGATGGCCTTAGCATTGTCTACAGTCGGTAAAACCTGTGTCTTTTCATTCACAGAATTCCATTTAGTTATTTTACTACTATTTGCACTAGCTGTCCCATAAGAGAAGTAAGTTCCCCCAACTAATGAGTCGGTATCGGTCTTGGAGAAGAGACCAACCATGATTGGGATATTCTTCAGCTTCTTCTTGGCGTGCAGGCGCTCAACGATCGTATTGGCCGTCTTTTGCCCAAAGCTTCGGCGCTTGGCTAAGGAGACGTCAGTGCTGTATTCCGTCCCGCCAGTCGTGTTGGTGTAGTAGTCAACTGAGTTCAGGCCCAGGCTGAGGCTGATGCCGGCCAGCTTGTAGCCGCTGGCGGTCTTGGTGTAGAAGTCCTCTTCCATAATCTGCTGGAGGATGATTGGGTTGCGCGTGCTGGAGCTCTTCTTGCCGTTGTTGACCGGGTTGAGGCCGGTCTTGTTGGACTTAGAATAGCGTCCCAGCCAGTCCGTAACCGTGTTTTCGTCCAGCTGCTGCCCTTCTTGAATGACATAGCTCTTGGTTGAAAAGACCTTCTTGGAAATCCGGATCAAGCCGCGCTCCATCGCGGTCTCGTCAACGCTATTGTCATAGTTGGTGGCCTCCAGGCCAGAGATGGGACTGGTCTTGTAGACCCCTTTCTTCAAAAGCACGGAGTAGCCGCCTTCGATGGTGGAAGTCGTCGAATATTTCTTGCTTTTAGTCGTCGTAGTGGTTGAATTGCTTGCCAGGTCTGAATTCTTCAGGTTGCCACAAGCGGTCAGCAGCAAAACGCAGCCGGCCAATCCTAACGCTTGTATAAATTTCTTCACTGTCTTGTGTCCTTCTACTCGATCTCAGAGATTGCTTCCGCTTCGCTCAGGCGCTGAATGCCCAGCTTCTCGGCCTTGGCGAGCTTGGATCCGGCATCTTCGCCGTAAATCAGACAGTCCGTCTTCTTGGAAACTGAGCCGGTCACCTTGGCTCCAAGCGTTTCCAGCTTCTTGGTGAACTCGCTTCTGGTGTAGTGGGCCAGTTTCCCGGTCAGGACCACGGTCTTGCCCTTGAAGAAGTTGTCCGCGGCCGCTTCTGGTGCTGCTGGCCCCAGGTAGTCCATGTTGACTCCGGCTTGCCGCAGCTGGTCAACCAGTGCTTGCGCTTCCGCCTGCTTGAAGTAGGCCGTCAAAGATTCAGCAATCGTCATCCCTATTGTATCGATTGCGGTCAGATCTTGCACGCTTGCCTGCATGATTTTAGACATATTTTTAAATTTCTGGGCAATCAGTTGGGCCACCTTGCCGCCGATGCCGTCAATCCCCAGACCAAACAGGAGCAATTCGACCGAATTCTGCTTGCTGGCCGCGATTGCCGCCAGCAGCTTGTTGATGGACTTTTCCTTGAAGTGGTCCAGCTGGCTCAAGTCATCCGCGGTCAGATAGTACAGGTCAGCCACGTTGTGAACCAGGCCCTTGTCAATCAGCTGCTTGACGATCTTGGGGCCAAGCCCCGCAATGTTCATCGCTTGTCTTGAAGCAAAGTGGGTGATCCCTTCTTCAACTTGAGCCGGGCAGGACGGGTTGATGCAGCGCAGGGCTACTTCATCGTTCAGGTGGACCAGCTTGTGGCCGCAGGAAGGACACTCGGCCGGAATTTCGTATTCCTTTGAATCCGCTGGCCGCTTGCTCAAGACGACTTCCGAAATTTCCGGAATGATGTCCCCGGCCTTGTGCAGCTTGACCGTATCGCCCAGTCTGACTCCCAGCTTCTGCAAGAGGTCTGGGTTGTGCAGGGAGGCTCTGGCAACCGTCGTGCCAGCCAGCTGGACTGGATCCATGACGGCCGTTGGCGTGACGACGCCAGTCCGGCCGACGGTCCATTCAATGTCGCGGACAATGGTCTCCTCCTCTTCAGGCTGGAACTTGTAGGCAATTTCCCACCTTGGGACCTTGACCGTGTTGCCCAGTTCCTGCTGGAGGGCCAGGTCGTCGACTTTCAAGACGATGCCGTCAATTCCGTAGACCAGGCTGTCGCGCTTTTTGGTGTATTCATCGATATAGTCAAAGACTTCTTCCAGGCTGGCCAGCTTGCGGCCAGTCTCATTGGTGTGAAAGCCCAGCTTAGCCAGCTCCTGGATGGCCTGGTGCTGGCTGCTGATGCCCTCTGGCGGGTTGACCCAGGTGTAGATGAAGGTGCTCAATTGCCGCTTCTTGGTCACCTTGGGGTCAAGCTGGCGCAAAGAGCCCGCCGCCGCGTTTCTTGGATTGGCAAAAACCGTCTCTCCCTGGTCGTCGCGCTCCTGGTTAAGCTTGGCAAAGGCTTCCTTGCCCATGTAGCACTCGCCCCGGACTTCGGTCGTCAGCTTCTGGGGCAAAGTCTGGGGGATATCCTTGATGTAGCGGACGTTGCTCGTCACGTCTTCGCCGACCCGGCCATTGCCCCGCGTTGAAGCCCTGAAGAGCTTGCCGTCTTGGTATTCCAAAGACAGAGACAGACCGTCGATCTTCAATTCGACATTGTAGGCTACTGGATGGCCAACCGCCTTTTGCATCCGTTGGTCAAAGTCCCGCAGCTCTTCCTTGGAAAAGACGTCGCCCATGGACAGCATCGGCACTGGGTGCTCAACCTTGGGCAGGTCGCTGTTGACGCTGCCGCCAACCCTCTGCGTGATGGAGTCGCTGCTTCGCAAGGCTGGAAAAGCATTTTCCAGATCCAGAAGCCGCTGGTACTTTTGGTCATAGACATAGTCTTCAACTTCCGGCGCGTCCTTGGCATAGTAAGCTTCCGCCCATTCATCCAGCTGCTTGCGCAAGGCAGCTGCTTCTTTTTTTGCTTCTTCTAAAGTCTCAGCCATTATTCTTCCTCGCTAATCGTCATGAATCAGTCAACCTTCTTAATTGGGGCAAAGGCAGCCAGAAGCCGTTTTTTGCCCTTAGAGGCAAAGGCAATGTCCAATTCCATGTCTTCGCCGGTCCCATTGACCTTGATGACCACGCCCCGGCCCCAGGTCTTGTGCTCAACCTGGTCGCCCGGATGCCAGCCCTTCTTTTCCGCGCCGACAGCCCCAGCGGCCTTTTGGGCCGTCCGCTTGGCTGCCTGCCCCGTGCCCTTTGGCTGGGACTTGTAGCTGGCGTAGCCAGCCCGCTGGGCCCGCTTGGCAAATGGGGCAGCGGCTGCGATGTCCAGGTCCAGGAAGCTGGAAGCGGCAGACTTGCTTGGCGCTGACCCAGCCTCTGTTTCCAGGTCCTCATCATTGATTTCGCCGATAAAGCGGGACTGCGGGTTGTACTGCTTGCTCCCGTACATCATTCTGGTGTAGGCCGAAGTCAAAAAGAGCTCTTCTCTGGCCCGGGTAATCCCCACATAGGCCAGCCGCCGCTCTTCTTCCAGCTGGCTTGGATCTTCATCGTTGATGGCGCGGTTAAGCGGGAAGATCCCGTCTTCCATCCCGATCAAGAAGACGACCGGGAACTCTAGCCCCTTGGCCGCGTGCAGGGTCATCAAAGTAATATGGTCGGCCCCTTCTTCCAGGTCGTCCTGGTCGCTCAGCAGTGAAACTTCCGCCAAGAAGTCGCTCAAGCGGCTGGCGTCTTCATCTTCTGGCTCATAGCCGCTGTCAAAGCGCTGGGTGACGGTCGTAAATTCCTTCAAGTTGTCCAGGCGGGTTTCAGCTTCCAAAGATCCTTGGGCCTCTTGCTGCTTAAGGTCGTCCAAGTAGCCAAAGTCGTTCAGGATCTTGGCCGTCAGGTCGGTTACCGTGTGGTCCTGGGCAAACTCAATGCAGTCCTGCAGGTGGTCGCTGAAGGCCAGAATCTTCTTGGCCGCGGCATTGGAGACCTCAGAGACCTCCACGTTGCGCATGGCTTCGCCGATCCCGCAATTGATCTGATCCGCGAAAGCCAGCAGCTTGGCGGTCGTTGCCGCCCCGATGCCCCGCTTTGGCACGTTGATGATCCGGTTGAAGCTCATTGAGTCGCTTGGATTGGCTACCAGCTTCAAGTAGGCCATGACGTCCATGATTTCCTTGCGGTCGTAGAACTTGTGGCCCCCGACGATCTGGTAAGGGACGTTGGCTTCAACCAGTGCTTCTTCCATCCCTCTGGACTGGGCGTTGGTCCGGTAGAGGATGGCAAAGTCGCCGTACTTTCTGCCCTTGTCCTTGACCTCTTCCTTGATCTTGGACAAGACGTAGTGGGTTTCGTCACGGTCGCTTTGGGCCTGGTAGTAGTGGACCTTTTCCCCGTCGCCCTTGTCAGTCCACAGTCTTTTGGCCTTCCGGTGCTCATTGTGGTCAATTACGGCGTTGGCAGCCTTTAAGATGTGGCCGGTTGACCGGTAGTTCTGCTCCAGCTTGACCGTCTTGGCGTTCTTGTAGTCTTTTTCAAAGTTGAGGATGTTCTCCATATTGGCCCCGCGCCAGCCGTAAATGGACTGGTCGGCATCCCCGACTACGCAGATGTTGTGATAGCCGGCAGCCAGCAGGCGGCAGAGCTCGTATTGGGCCTCGTTGGTGTCCTGGTATTCATCTACCAGAATATAGCGGAACTTGTTCTGGTAGTAGCGCAAAGTCTCTGGGTTGGACTTGAACAGTTCCAGGGTCTGCATGATCAGGTCATCGAAGTCCATGATCTGGTCGCGCTCCAGACTGGCCTGGTACTGCTTGTAGACGTCTGCCACTACCTTTTCAAACGGCCCGCGGGCAATTTCGGCGTACTGCTTTGGCTTCAGCAGGCTGTTTTTGGCGTTGGAAATTTGGGACAGGACGTTTCTTGGGACGTAAAGCTTGGGATCCAGGTCCAGCTGGCGCAGGATCCGCTTGACCAAGGTCAATTGCTCGGACGGGTCGGCAATTGAAAAGTTGCGGTCATAGCCGATCTGGTCCCCGTCCCGGCGCAGGACGCGGACGCAGAGGGCGTGGAAGGTGGACATCCAGATGGAGCGCGCGTCTTCGCCCAGCAGCCCCAGCTCTCTTTCCCGCATTTCGGCCGCGGCCTTGTTGGTAAAGGTGATGGCCAGGATATTCCAAGGAGCGACCCTCTTTTCTTCAACCAAGTAGGCAATCCGGCGGGTCAATACGGAAGTCTTGCCACTTCCCGCCCCGGCAATTACCAAGAGTGGACCTTCAGTCGTCTTGACGGCTTCTACTTGCTGCGGATTCAATCCTTGTAAAATCGTTGCTTCAGTCATGCGTGTTCCTTTCCAAATCGAAAAATATCAGCTCACCTATTATAGCAAAAAACAGCCGCCGGCTCAGCCGGCAGCTGTCGTTTTCGCTTGCTGCTTTTCTGTATTTTACTGGTCGTACTGGTTCAGCTTGTACTGCTCAATCAGGTCGATCAGCTTGGTCGCGTAGTCCGGATCAGTCGCGTAGCCATCGGTTACCAGGGCCTTGGCCTGGCTCTTGTAGTCCTTGGCTGCCTTGACGTCCTTGTACTGGTCCTTGTTCCAGTCCGTCCCATTCTGGAAGAGGCGGGCATGAGCCCGGATGGCGGCCTCATAAGAGTCATAGATCTGAAAGCGGCCCTTGACCGTGACCCATTTGCCATTGGTATATTCCTTGGTCGTCATGACCGCGGAAGTATACTTGTTGCTGCTCTTAACCCCAAAAAGGTTGTTGTATTTCTGGGCCAGCTGGCTTTGCCCATAGTTGCTTTCAAGGCAGGCCTGGGCAATCGTGATGCTCGGCAAGAGGTCATAGGACTTGTCCACCTTTTGGGCTACGGGAGCAATGGTCTTGATAAACTGCTTGCGCTGGCGCTCCAGCTTCTCGGCTGCTTCCTTTTGGGCCTGCTGCTCCTGGCGGATCTGCTCCTGCTGGATGGCCTGGCGGCGGTAGTAGCGAAAGCCGACGAAGAGCGCCATGCAAATGACCAGAATCCCGAAGACTTTGACCAAAATAATCAGCGTTTGCTTGTTCTTTTTTCTGTGTGCTGCCATTTAATCATTCATTTCCTGTTTCTATCTGCGCTTTAAGCGGTGGCTAAGCGGCGCGGCGACAATCGGCGTCACGATTCCGCTGAAGAGGGCTTCCACTGTCCCACTGGCCCCAAGCGCCGTCAGCAAAACGATCAGCAACGACTTGCTTGATCCGCTTTGGCCTAAGGCCCCGAGCAATTTGCCCGGGTCGTTCCAGTAAAAGACGGCTGACAGCAGGATGACCAAGAGGGTGTTGGCAATGGAAGCAGTCAATCCACTCAAAGTATAACCCGCAATCAAGCCTTTGTCTGTCTTAGTCTGCTTTTTAAAAGGCAAAATGATCAAGCCGGCCAGATAGCCGGCCAAGACCCGGGGCAAAAGACAGATGACCGGATTTTGAAACAGCAGGATGGTCACCAGGCTGTTTGGAGCCGCGTAGGCCCGGATCAAGCTGGTCAAGCCCCAGGCCAGACCAAAGCCGGCACCAGCCTTTGGCCCCATCAGGCAGGCATAGACCGCTACCGTCAAGGGGATGATGGTGATCGTCGGCAGGCCTGGAAAGATGGTGATGTTCCCGATATTGGGAATAAAGGCCTCCAGCAGCAGAATTGCCGTAAAGACTGCTGTAATCGTCACATTAAGGGTTTGCTTCCTCTTAGCAGAATTATTCATATTTCTAGATTCCTATCCTCTGATTCCTTTGCTTTTAATTATATATGTACACTAGTTTTATATTTGCTTGATGATACTCACGAGAATACTATAACATAAAGGAATCTGCATATAAAAGGCCTAAAAAATAGACACAAAAAAGGAGCCGTTTTCCAACGACTCCCTAATGGTGCGGACTAGAAGACTTGAACTTCCACGACCTAAAGCGGTCACAAGATCCTTAGTCTTGCGCGTCTGCCAATTCCGCCAAGCCCGCGACACAAGTATTAGTATACCATGTCTTATAAAATGTGCAAGGGCTAGGGAGATTTTTTCTTGACCAGGGGCTAGTTCAAGTGCTCCACCAGGCGCAACTGGCCACCGCAGCGGCCGCAGAAATAGCGGCGGGTATTGATTTTCCGCACGCGGGGATACTTCAGGCAGCACTTTTGGCACTGGTAGAGGTACTTCCGCTGCTGCCGGCGGCCCCGGCCAATATTTGGCGCGTAGCGTGACCCCCCTACCCGCTTTAAGAGGACCTTGAAGTCATGATCTTTGTGCCGGTAGCCTAGGCCCAGCAAGTGCAGGTGATAGTGGGTCAGCTCATGCTTGATGATGCCCGGCAGATAATGCAGGTTTTCTTCCTTAAGAAAAAGCGGATTAAATTCCAGTTGGTGGCTGGCCAGCAAGTAGCGGCCACCGGTAGTTTTCAAGCGGCGGTTGATTCTCGCCTGATGGCGAAAGGGCCGGCCGAAGGATTCCAGGGAAATTTCCTCAACCAGCTGCTGCAATTCTTGTTCATTAATCATGGAACTATTGTAGCCTCCTATTGCGGGAAAAACCAGCTTTTACTCTTCATCCAGCAAGATACCGTCTTTCATTCTTAAGCGTCGGTCATAGACCAGGCCAGGGATTTCGTCGTGGCTGGCCACGATAACGGTCTTGTTTTCCCGGCGCAGCTGCTCCAGCAGATTGACGAACTGCTGCACCCCTTCCTTGTCGATTCCCCGGGTTGGTTCATCCAAGAGGATGATGTTCTGGTCTTCCATTACGGCTTGGGTGATCCCCAGCTTTTGCCGCATCCCGACTGAGTAATTGCCGACAGCTTGCGGGTTATCCGGATCTAGGTCAAAGGCCTTGAGCAAATCCCGGGTCTTTTCAGGCTGGAAGCGGTGGTTGAAGTGGCCTAAAAAGATCAAGTTGTCCCAGGCAGTTTCATATTCGATAAAACCAGGATTTTCGATCAAGGCGCCAAGGTAGTCATCCTTGTCAGTGTGGATCTCCCCGCTGTCAGCTTTTAAGATGCCGACAATGATCTTAAATAAGGTAGACTTCCCGCAGCCATTGACCCCAGAGATGTGGATCAGTTCACCATCTTGGGTCTCTAAAGAAATATCCTTTAAGACGGCTAATTTTTTAAAGCTCTTCTTAACATGTGATACTTTCAACATACAAACTCCTCCTCGACTTAGAGTATATACATGTGGTGGATGGCCCGCCAGAGTGGGTCATAAATATTAGCATATTTTGGCAAAAGCCAAGTCTTCTCCAGCCCATAGTGGTAAAGAATCGGCAAAACGCTGGCAAAGATGATAATCAAGAAAGGATATTTGATCTTGATGCAGAACAAGATCAGCATGAAACAGGCAATGAACAGCAGATAATGCAGCAAGAGCAAGAGAATCCCCTTCCAAGCCGGCCCATAGCGAAAACAGGGATTCTTGCCAAAGAAATATGGCACAATGGAGAAAACAAGGTAGATGACCAAGTCCAAGAAAAGCAATTGGGCCAGGCGCTGGTCAAAGAAATCCATTTTGCCGCGAGGAGCCAGAAGCGACCGAATCGAACGGAAAGAGAGAATTTGGAAGGCAGCCACGACAGTTAGACCTGGCTGAATGTACAAGCTGGTCAAGTTGGAATTCAGATAATACATTGGCATCTCGCCCTCTCCGCTAATCATCGCAAACTGCAGGCCGCACCACAGGCTGACCGCGAAGTCTAAAAAGAGTGTCACGGCAATCAAACGCTGGTATCTCATTTTTAGCATAACTAGCCTCTTTCAACATTTTTCATGTACCAAATTCTTAACAGCACAGCCGTCAACGTAAGATAGAAAATAGCGGTCGTCGCGTAATTTAGATAATAGATTGCTGGTAATGGATTTTCTACCATGATGTTCTTCTCTATTGGATTCATGATATTCACAATATCCCAAATGTTTGAAATGACACATACAGTCCCGCCGATATCTTCCACAAGATATCCTAGAATTGTTATAAGATAACCAACAATCGGCCCTAGACAGAAACACAGACTGTTTTTCTTAACAAACAAGGCCAGGCTAAAAATAAAAAGCGCAAAAATTCCCCAACCAAATCCATTTAGAGTGGTCTTGATCAACAGATTAACTGCATTATTCAATGAGAAATAGCCATCTCCACGGATCAAAATATCTCGTGCAAATGGTTGGTATACAAAGGGATGGTAGAAAATATTGATTATCAACATTTCAAGTAGACAGCCCAACCAATAAAGAATAACCGCACTCCAAAAAGTATATTTGATACTTTTCCTAAAAAAGCGACTCCAACCAATTCGTGAAACAATACTATACAGCTCATGACTATTCTTGATATATATAGCCAAAGCCGCTCCAATCATAGGCACTAGCAAATAAATTGCAATTTCTCCAATTGTAGTTTCATTTGCTCCATCGTGTTGTACCATATCAAACAAATAGTCAAAGGCATAATTATTACTTTTTGATACCGGTAGATTGTCATAGATTGCATATCCGGTTTGCCCTACGATAACTAGCAAGTAACTAGCAGCTGCTATAAAGAATAACTTTTTAGTTTTAGTTAACATTTTTCCCTTTCACTGTAATCCAATTCAGATATTAATCTAATGATAAGACTATTCTGATTTCACTTATAAGTATTATCATATCTCTTTGATTGTCAATATATTTTCACTAGCAGAGCAATATATACCAAATGTTATTGTTAAGCTTGCACTTGCGAATATTTTGATTATCAAAAAAAGCAAGTGCCCCAGCACTTGCTTTGTCTTATTTCAAATCTTCACCGTTTGAAGCGATCACCTTTTGATACCAGTAGTAGGAATCCTTGACCGACCGCTGGAAGCTGCCCTGGCCGTGGTTGTCGGCGTCGACGTAGATCTGGCCGTAGCGCTTCGCCATCTCGCCTTCGCCGTTTGACACCATGTCCACGCACCCCCAGTAGAGGTAGCCCATCAGGTCCACCCCATCCAGCTCAACGGCGTCCTTCATGGACTGGATGTTGACCCGCATGTAGTCGATCCGGTAGTCGTCGTGGACCGTCCCGTCTTCCACCTGGTCGTTCCAGCCAATCCCATTTTCTACACAGAAGAGCGGGCAGTGATAGCGGTTGTTAAAAATGTTCAGAGCAAGGCGAAGGCACTGCGGGTCGGTCCCCCAGCCCCAGGCGTTAGTCTTGAGGTATGGGTTAGCCGCCTGGCCAGCGCCATTGGCCCCATTGCCTTGGCCGATCAAGGCATCTTCGTGGGTCGTGTAAGTGGCTGACCCATAGCAGGAGAAGGACAAAAAGTCGCAGACCCCTTTTTTGAGCAGCTCTTGATCGCCGGCTTCTTCTGGCAGGACAATACCTTGGCGCTGATAGTCCAAAAGCTTGTAAGTCGGGTATTCCCCAAGTAACACGCCTCACTCTAAGTTAAGTCAAAAAAGAGCCTACCACAAACATTGCTGGCTATTTTCATCGCAGTCGCCAGAAATATTCATTGATAGACTCATGCCTGATTTAACAGTAACACGTACTTAACGATTATTATGATCGCGGATTCTGTAACCGGTGTCAACACTTTCCTCATTTCTACGGTCATATGTTAGCGCTAACAGAGACTCTTTGTCAATAAGCTGATTGGCATTGAATTATCTGCCCGTTATCTGTTAATTATAGGCAAAGAGCAAGCTAGATGCAAAACCGCAATCGCAGCTTGCCTTTTCACGCAAAAATGCCTGGACTCACGTCCAGGCATTCTTAAGTTAATCCTCTTTATTGCTTGCTACGCGCGTCAGCTTTTCTTTCAAAGAACTTGACGCTTTCCACGATCAGGATCATCAAAACGCCCATGCCCAGAACTACGCCCCACTGGTCGAGGTTCAGTTCGGATACGGCAAAGACCTTGGTCAGGAATGGCAATTCAACGGCCGCCATCACCAAGGCCGAAACCAGGATGGCAATGTTGAACCACTTGTTGGCAAAGGTGTTCTTTTGGAAGACCGATTGCTTGACGTACTTCGAGTTGAAGGCGTGGAAGAGCTGAATCAAGCCCAAGGTCAAGAAGGCCATGGTCAAGGCGTCTTCATGCGGGTTGGTGCCATGTGGCACGGCGTGCAGGCCTAGACCGTAAGCGACCAGGACCAAGGCCCCTTCAAGAATCCCTTGGTAGACAATGGAGCTGGCCACGCCGCCGGAGAAGAAGTTGGAATTCTTCCCCCGCGGTTTTCTAGCCATAATCCCCTTTTCAATTGGCTCAACGCCCAAGGCAATGGCTGGCAGGGTGTCAGTCACCAGGTTGATCCACAGCAGCTGCACTGGCTTCAAAACGTCCCAGCCCAGCAGGGTCATCAAGAAGACGGTCAAAACTTCGCCGACGTTGCAGCTCATCAGGTACAAGATAGCCTTTTGAATGTTGGCGAAGACCTTCCGCCCTTGCTTGACGGCTTCGACAATTGTCGCGAAGTTGTCGTCAGCCAGGACCATGTCTGCGGCCCCCTTGGAGACTTCCGTACCGGTAATCCCCATGCCGACGCCGATGTCGGCCTGCTTCAAGCTTGGCGCGTCGTTGACCCCGTCACCGGTCATGGCCACGATCTTGCCGTTGGCCTGCCATGCCTTCACGATTCTGACCTTGTGTTCAGGAGAAACGCGGGCATAGACTGAGTAGTCGCCAACATGCTTGGTGAAGTAGTCATCGCTGAGCTTGTCCAATTGAGCGCCAGTAATGACTTCGCTGTCGCGGCCCTTTTCAATCAGGCCCAAGCGCTCAGCAATGGCTTGCGCCGTTACTTGGTGGTCACCAGTGATCATGATGGTCCGGATGCCGGCCTGGTGGGCTTCAGCAATCGCCTTCTTGGCTTCTGGACGTTCAGGGTCGATCATGCCGACCAAGCCGGCAAAGATCAGGTCCTGCTCAACGTTTTCGGTCGTGGGGTCATCATATGGCTTGGCCACAACCTTGTAAGCCATGGCCAAGACCCGCAGGGCCTGCTTGGCCATCCGGTCGTTGGTCTCAAGAATGGACTGCTTTTGCTGGTCGGTGATTTCACTCAGCTCACCATTGATGTCCACGTACTTGACTCTTTCCAGCAGCATGTCCGGCGCCCCCTTGACGGCGACGAAGAACTTGCCATCGTACTTGTTGACGGTGCTCATCAATTTCCGTTCCGAGTCAAATGGCACTTCCTGCACCCGTGGGTGCTCACGCAAGAAGTCAATGACTGGCAAAGTCTTGTGGAAGCCGTATTGCACCAGGGCGGTTTCGGTTGGGTCGCCCAAGAGCTCCCCAGCATCCTGGATCTTGGTATCGTTGGCCAGGAGCATGGCAATCATGGCTGGATTGTCCAGGGAAATGTCATCAGCGGCTTCATGAAGAATGCCGTCATAGTAGACCTTTTCAACGGTCATCCGGTTTTGGGTCAAGGTCCCGGTCTTGTCGGACGCGATAATGTCGGTCGCGCCCAAGGTTTCAACGGCTGGCAGCTTCTTGACGATTGCCTTGTGGTCAGCCATGGTTTGGGTCCCCAAGGCCAAGATGATGGTCACGATGGCCGGCAGGCCTTCTGGGATAGCGGCCACGGCCAATGACACCGCCGTCAAGAACATGTCAATGAGCAGGGCGTTCATTGGCTCATGGGTTGGATTGCGCCAAACCCCAATGACGAAGACGACCACGCAGATCCCGAGGATCATGTAGGTCAAGGTCTTGCCCAGCTGGTTCAAGTTCTGCTTCAAAGGCGTGTCCGTTTCATCGGCGTTGTTCAGCATCTTGGCGATGTTGCCGACTTCGGTGTCCATCCCCGTGGCCACGACCACCCCTTCACCGCGTCCGTAAGTGACGTTGGTGCTGGAGTAGGCCATGTTGATCCGGTCGCCTAAGGCGATATCGTCGCCTTGCAGGGTTTCGTTGCTCTTTTCAACTGGAACGGATTCACCGGTCAGGGCTGCTTCTTCAATCTTTAAGCTTTCAGCCACGACCAGGCGCAGGTCGGCCGGCACCACGTCCCCGGCTTCCAGCAAGATGACGTCGCCAGGAACGACTTCCGTTGACGGAATTTCCTGAACGGCCCCGTCCCGCCGGACTTTCGCGCTCGGCGTGGACATGTTCTTCAAGGCGTCAATAGCGGCCTCGGAACGGGCTTCTTGAATCACGCCCAAAATGGCGTTCAACAAGACGACAAACAAAATGATGCCCGCGTCAGTCCATTCCTGGGCGACGACCCCGGAAAGAACGGCGGCAACCAGCAAGACGACAATCATCAAGTCCTTGAACTGGTCAATGAAGCGGGCCCACATTGGACGCTTCTTCTTGCCGGCCAAAGCGTTGGCCCCGTGCTCAGCCAGGCGCTTGGCGGCCTCATCCCCAGAGATCCCGCGGTTGGCGTCGGTCTTGAAGTCTTCAATGACGCTCGGGATATCCTGGGTGTAATACTTCTTAGCCAAAGTATTTACCTCCTTAGATTAAAAAAGAGACTTACGTGCCTCTCAATTAAAGCACATAAGTCTCACGAATTAAGACAAGTCCAGAAGGTCAACGCAGCCTCCGGTTGTTGGACTTGTCGCAAGTCTAAGCTTGCTGTTACTCCCTTATGACAATTTCAATATACCAAAAAAAGCATTTTTAAACAAGCAAACCTGATTGGATAAATCCAAAATAGCCGTTATTTTTTGAAAAAGTTCAACAAAAATGGGCTAAAATTGCTAATTTTAAAGTATATTAAAACCCAAATAGGACATTTTTAGTCATTAGTCCTGCTGCTTGTAAAAGTCGTCAAAGATCGTGACTGGCAGGTGGCGCTTGTGCTCGCTCTTCTTCCAGAGCTTCTCGATCTGGTCAGCGGCTTCAGCGCTGACTTCCTTGCCTTCCAAGTAGGCGTCAACGTCCTTGTAGGTCACGCCCAAGGCCACTTCATCAGGCAAGTCTGGCCGGTCTTCTTCCAAGTCGGCCGTAGGCGCCTTGAGGTACAGGTGTTCCGGGCAGCCCAATTCTTTCAAAAGCTGCTTGCCCTGGCCCTTGTCCAAGCGGAACAAGGGGGTCAGGTCAGCCGCGCCGTCGCCGTACTTGGTGTAGAAGCCGGAGAAGTTCTCGGCAGCATGGTCAGTCCCGACCACGGCCCCGGCGTTGGCGCCAGCAATCGCGTATTGGACGACCATTCTTTCCCGAGCCTTGACGTTGCCCTTGTTGAAGTCGGTGATCTCGACGCCGCTGTCTTCCAGAGTCTTGACCAAGGCGTCAACCGCTGGTTTGATGTTTTCAATCAGGTCAACGTCTGGCTTGATGAAGTCAACCGCGTCTTGGGCATCGGCCGCGTCAGCCTGGACGCCGTATGGCAAACGGACGGCGATGAACTTGTAGGAAGCGTCGCCAGTTTCTTCGCGCATTTCTTCGATGGCCATCTGGGTCAGCTTCCCGGTCAAGGTTGAGTCTTGGCCGCCGGAAATCCCCAGGACGTAGGACTTCAAGAAGGGGTTGGCCTTCAGGTAGCCCTTCAGAAAGTCGATGGTCTTTCTGATCTCTGCTTTAGGATCGATTTCTGGCAAAACGTGCTCATAAGCAATAATTTTCTTTTGCAGTTCTCTCATCTGAGTGCCTCTTTCAAAATTCGTAATTACGTGCTTCGTTTTCAGCTTGCAGCTAAAAAGCTCTTATTTATTATAGCCAAAATGACCGGTCCATGTTTTGGAAACCGGTCATTTGGCATTTTTTCTTAAAAAAACTAACGTCTAAAGAGGCGATAGTAAATTTTCGCTTGTTTTTGCGTCTTGATGTGTAATTTAAGAAAGACGACCAGGTCGTGTTTCCAAGACTGGCGGCCATCGATCCAGGTCCCCGTAAAGAGGTGGATTGAACGGGATTCAGGCGAGGGGTTGCAGAGAATGCCATCGGGATAGACGTGGATGCCATCCCTTAAAGTCTGGTCAAAATTTCCCCGCTGCAGCCCGTACTTTTGCAGAATTTCGGTGACGGACAAGGAGTTGACCCCAGCCATCTGGTCCTTTTGGTCAAAAGTGAAGTCCAGGCCGTCATAGTAGTGGAGAATGTCTTTCATCAGCGGATGGTGGGCCTCTGAAGCGATGATCGCGGCGCTGAGATAATCCTGGTTTTCAAAGCCAATGAAGGCCCGGTCGCCAAGCAGGTCGTCAAAATCAGTCAGGACCATGACGTCGGTATCCAAATAAATCCCGCCTTGCTGCTCCAGGGCCTTGGCCCGGACGTAGTCAGAGACGAAGGCCCACTTCTTGGCCGCGTAGGCCTGCTCAATGTACTTGTTTTCATGCAGGTCAATGTTGCTTTCATTCCATTCGATGATCTGGTAGTCCGGCAAGCGCCGCTTCCAGGAAGCAAGGCAGGCTTGAATTTCTTTTGACTTGGGCTGCCCGCCGACCCATACGTAGTGAATAATTTTTGGAATCATTTATCATACCATGCTAGTGCCTTACAAGCTTTTGATAGACCGCCATGATGCTGGCCAGCTGCTTTTGCAGGGAAAAGCGGCCGGACAGGTAGGCTTTTTCCGAAAGTGCCATCTCTTCCAGCTCCGCTGGCGACTTTTGCAGGTACTGCTTCAAACCCTCCGCCAGAGAATTCACGCTGCCCACTTCCGCGATCAGGCCATGCTGTTTATCCGGGATCATTTCATGCATGTCCCCCACATCCGTGGCCAATAACGGCAGCAGGTTGTCGCTGGCCTCAAGCAAGACCAAGGGAAAGCTTTCCGAATACGATGACAAAACGGCCAAGTCCATCTGCGCGTACAGGGCCTGCAGGTCGCTTTGACTCATAAAGCCGTGGAAGAAGACCTGTCCGCCCATATCCAAGTCGGCCACGAGCTGGCGCAATTGGTCCAGCTGGCTGCCGTCGCCGGCAATATGCAGCTGCAAGCGCTGGTCGTCCACCTGCTTGACCGCCCTGATCAAGAGGTCCTGCCCCTTGACCTTCTCGCAGCGGCCAACATTGATCAAATTAAAGTGGTGGTGCGGCACCTTGGCTGGAATCTGGGCTTCCGTGTGGAAATTGATTCCGTTGTAGATGACGTGCAGCTTGCCTGGATCAACCCCGTCGCGCTCAGCCAGCATCTTGGCGAAGCGCTGGGTCACGGCAAAGACGCAGTCAGCCTGCTTGATGGCCCGCAGATTGAGCTTGGTGAAGATCCGGCCAGCCAGTCCCCGCCCCTCAAAGTCGATCATGGGATCTGAGTGGACGGTTACGGCCCACTTGGCCTTGAGCTTTCGGTGAACCAGGCTCATAAACAAGTTGGCCCGGGCACCATGGGTGTGGACCAAGTCATAGCCGCCTTCATTGATGAACTTCTTTAAGCGGCCTGGCAAAAACAGATCATAGCGGGAGCTGGCGCCCAAAACCGCGACCTTGATCCCCCGCTCGCGCGCGGCTTGGGCCACTGGCCCTTCCGCAAAGACCAGCAGCTCAAAGTCCTGGCCGGCCTGCTTGGCCTCCGCCAACAGATTCACAATATGAGTTAGTCCGCCGCCCTTTTCCAGACCGGCATTGACATGAAGCACCTTCATTTTTGCTTGCGCTTGCTCCTTTTGACTTCTTGAACGAATTTTGGCAGGATCATCATTCTCCCCAAGCGCGTCGGCTCGCGCAGGAGACGGTAGAACCACTCCAAGTGGGCATCGATAAACAGCTTTGGCGCCCGCTTGCTCATGCCGGAAAAGACGTCAAAGCTGCCGCCGACGCCCATCAAAATGGCCGGCACTTGCTCGCGTCTGAGAATGGCCAGCATTTTTTCCTGCTTTGGAAAGCCCAAGGCCGCAAAAACCATGTCCGGCTTGGTCTGCTTGATCCTGCCGGCGATCAGGTCCAGAGAATCCTTGGAATAGCCATCCTCGGCCCCTACCAGCTTGATGCCGGGGTAATTCTGCTTGACCTTGGCCTGCACGGCCTGGATGACCGCGGGCTTGGCCCCAATCAGGTAGACCCGGAGCCGCTTTTGGTCAGCCAGCTTCATGAACCAGGTAAACAGGTCATAGCCCGCTACCCGCTCCGGAATTTCCTCGTCCAGCATCTTCGCGGCCTTGACCACCCCGATTCCATCCGCCGTAACGTAGTCGGCCACGTCATTGATGATCTTGCGGTAGTCAGCGTCATCTTTGGCCGTCATCACGATTTCCGGATTGGCGGTCACGATCATGGTTGGCTCGCGGCGGTCGATTCGGTCCAGGAATTCCTGCTGGTACTGCTGCATGGTCAGCTTGTCAAAGCTGACGCCCAGAATGTTTACTTTCGCTCTCTTGGCTCTATTGGCCATTTTATCACGCTTTCTTTTGGTATCGCTTGAGGACGCGGACAACGTCTTCATTGAGGTCAAACTTGAACAGGTACAGGCTGAGGGCATAAACGGCGATGATGACCAAGGACTTGACCACCATGTCGACAAAGGCTGAGCCAATCCGCGGAATTGGCCACCATAGTCCCAGGGCCAGGCAGATCAGCATGGCGGCAAAGCACTTCGGCACTTCGCTGAACGTATAGCGGAAGTCGTAGCCGTCGCGGACGATCCAGCATCTGAGAAAGAGCACGACCAGTTCCGTGGTCAGGATGGCAATCATGGCCCCCAAAGCCCCAAAGGGCCGGTCCAGCAGCCAGCTCAAGGCCAGCTCCAAAACCGCCCCGATCGTGACGGGAATCGCGTAGTCCTTGTCCCGCTTGTTGGCCAGGGCAAACTGGTTGGCAAAGACCCCGCCAGTCGGAATCAGGATGATGGTCAAGGTGAACCAGAACATGAGCGGCGTCATCGGAATGTACTTTTTGCCAAAGAAAAAGGGCACGAATTCCCGCGTATTGACCATGACCACGGCCGCGAACAAAGTTCCCAGCATCACCGTTGCCTCAAGGGACTTCTTTAAGACCGTCTTCTGGGTCTTTTTGTCCTGGATGGCCATTTGCGGCATGATTACCAGGGAAATGCTGGTGATCACCCCCAGCAGCATGTTGGAGATCCGCTGCGAGTTGTCGTAAAAGGAAACCTGTGCCGTTGACTGAAACAGGCCCAGGATTGGCTTGTCCAAAGAAGTATAGATCTGGGTAGCGATCTGCGGGATCATCAAGATCATGATCGCCTTGCGGGTCTCCGCCAACCTATAAAAATGCCTGGTCGGCTTGCCCACGTATTGTCGGATGCTGAACCAAAAGACGAAGGAGCCCAGCATAGTGGAAACGGACATGATCAAGAAGTACTTCCATAAGTCGCCCGGCGACTTGACCAATAGCAGGATAAAGACCACGCTGACCAGCTTGACGATCGTATTCCGCAGCACGACCCGGCCAAAGTCAGCCAGACCCTGGAAGAACCAGGAAATGTCAAACTGGGCCGCGACCAGGTAGGGTGTCATCAAGATGAAGTAAAACCAGTAGCGGACCTTAAAGATGACGCAAACCAGGATAGTGCCGGCCACCATGACCAGACCGCCCAAAAACTGGAAGTACCACAGGCCCCAAAAGGCCGCGGTCAGCTCCTGCCTTTGCCCCTTGGCCCTGGCCTTGGAGATGGTTCTAACCCCAATGTTGGACAAAGAGAGCACGCAGAAGATCATCAGAAACTGGACCGTGTTGTTGACGCTGGAATAAATCCCGTAGGTCGTTGGTCCCAAAACCCTGGACAGGTAAGGGACGGTGATCAGGGGCACCAAAACCAGAAAAATCTGGTAGACCGCGTTGTAGAAGATATTTAAAAGAGTTCTTTTCATCAAAACACCTAATTTAAATAGTCGTAGATTGCCTGGCAAGAGCGGCCCTGGTCGACCTGGTCAGTCAACTGCAGCCAGCGCTGGCGCTTGGCCTGGTAGCTGGCAGCCGCTTGGTCCAAGTCAGCCAGAAGCTGGACCAGCTCCGCCTGCTTCTTGGCCTGGGGGCCGGGCACGACTTCGCCGTAAGGCCCCAGCAGAAAGCCTCTGGTCTGCTGGTACTGGTCCAGGCAATTGGTGATAAAGATGACCGGCTTGTCCAGATGCAGGTAGTCGAAAAAGATTGACGAGAAGTCGGTCATCAAGAAGTCAGTGGCCGGGAGAAACTCATAGAGGTCCAAGTCCCGCTCAAACAGGTCATCATTGTTCAAAAAGGCGATATGGCTGGCCTGGACTTTAAAGCTGGCAAAAAGCTTCATTTCATATGGATGCAGCTTGACCAGGAGGTACTGGTGCTTTTTAGCCAAAGCCTGGTCCAGCTTGGCCAGGTCAAAGTCAGCAAAGGCAAGGAAGTTGCCCCGCTTGATCCTTTCCATGATCTCCTGGTCAGCCAGCTCATATCTGAAAGTCGGCAGATAGATGCCGACCTGGGCGGCTGGATCTTTCTTCAGGCTGCTTTGGAAGAATTCCGTCAACAGGAAATTTTTGTCATACTTTGCTTCCGGATTTAAGAGCGCGTCGATTCTTGGGAAACCCAGCTTCTGGTACTTATGCGTCTCAATCCCCATGCAGGCGCTCATCAGACTCTCATAGAGGTCTGAGCTGGAAGTTACCAGGTCGGCCGTCCGGTGCCAGAGCTTTTCGTTGCGCTGGTTGTCTGCCCGCTTGGTATTGTTGGCCATGGTGCCCATTCTCTTTAAGGGAATCCCATGCCAGAAGGCTACATTGACCTGACTCCCCCTCACTTTGAAGGGCTGGTGGGTAGTAAAAAGGTACTTGGCCTGCCCGATTTTCTTCCAGGCACTGAAAGGCAAGTGGGAGGACGGCCAGGGCTCAATCAGGGATACGTCCAGTTCAGGATGTTCCCGTTTCAAATACTTGTAAAAAAGATAGCCGTTGGAGCCCCCGCGCCCGGCGCCATTCAAAATGACCCAGGCCTGGGGATTTTCCCGCTGAAAGCGGGCCAGCAGCTTCATGATTGCCAAATATAGGCGAAATAAAAGACTTTTCATTGCGTAAATTCCTGTTTTTTATCTTCCATTTTAACAGACATCCGAATCCAGCCCAAATTTCCCGGGAAATAATTCGCGCCTTTTACCCAAAAAAGCGCGGGAGAAAGTCTCCCGCGCTTGCAGTCATTGTTGATGTTCTTTTGGCCTGACGGGCTACTTGCTGAAGGTGAACTCAAAGCGCTCGCCCACGTAGGAAGCCCGGGTATATTCAAAGGGCCGCCCATCAGCCAGCTTGGTAATCTGCCGGCGCGTGATCAAGGCTTCCCCGCGCTTGCAGTCAAGCAGACGGGCTTCCTGCTCATTGGCCACGGTCGCCGAAATGTATTCCATGGCATCCCCAATCTTATAGCCGCCCTTGTCTTCCAAGGTGTGGTACAAGTGGGCTGACACGTCATCTTTGGAAAAGCGCTCAATCAGCTGGTGGGGCACGGTCACGATTTCGTGGCAGATTGGCACGCCGTCCGCGTAGCGGATTCTTTCCATCCGCAAGACGCTTTCGCTGGCGTCAATCTTTAAGCGCTCTTTTTCAGACAGGGAGGGCTTGGTGATCTTGTAGGAAATCAGCTTGCTTGAAGGCGTCTGCCCGTTGGCCCGGGTAATTTCCGTAAAGGACATGATCCCGGACATCTTTTCCTGGACTTTCTGGTTGGCCACGTAAGTCCCGCTGCCCAAGCGCCGCTCCAGGATTCCCTCTTCTTCCAGGGTCTTGATTGCCTGGCGCAGGGTCATCCGGGACACCTTGAACTGCTCAGCCAATTGCCGCTCGGCTGGGATGCGGTCACCAACTTTGTAGACATGGTTCTCAATGTCTCGCCGCAGTTGATTGTGGATCTTGATATACATTGGTTCTTGCATGCTGCTTTCCCCCCAGAGTTGAATTAATCCTATTTTAAGACAAATTGGTCTAGATTTCATCTCAAATAAAGATGTCCCGGCAAAGAACTTATTATCTGAATAAAAAACTGACATTGGCTAAAAAAAGTAATGCTTAGACCAAGCGACTCTTAACTCCCTCAAGTTCCACCTGGGCTTCACCGGTCAGGGCCAATTCGATTTCCCGCTGACTGCTGGCCAAGACGCCAGCTTCCATGGCGGCTTGGTCCTTGGCCGCGATCCGGTGGCTTGGCCCTTGAAAGACCAGGTCCTTGCCGGTAACGGCCGCGCTGCCGCTCATTTCTACCAAAGCAGCCTCCCCGCTGGCCGCCAGCTTGACCCTGTTCAAGTCAGCCAGGCTGACGTCCCTGAGCGCGATGCCGCGGCGGATTGCCCCGCCGGCTAAAACGGCATTGGCCCGGTCCTGCAGGGTCAGCTTGTCCATGACCACGTTTTGGGCCACCAAGAGGCAGACGCCGGCCAGGCTGACCGCCCCCTGCAGACTGCAGTTGAGCAAGTTGGCATAGCAGGTGTCCTGCACCCGCAGGCCATAGGTGTCATTGGTAAAATTGGCTTCAACGGCATCCAGGCTGCTGGTCCCCTGCAGATACAGCAACGGCAGGGTGACCTTGTTCAATTCCATTTCCACTTGGGCCGTTTCTTCCTTGACCATCACCGGGCCGCCAGCAAAGCGGCTCGTATTGATAGAGGCCGTGCCAGACCCGCTCAAGCTGATTGGGGTATAGGCAGCCCCCGCAAATTCGGAGTCAGCGATCTCCAAGCTGAAGTCGCTCCCCGCCTGCAGGCTCACGCTGGCCTGCCTGAAGATGGAGGAATAGATTTCCAGATTGACCTGCCCAGCCGCGTCGATCGCCGGTGCACTCGCTTTGCCGTTTCCTTCGACCAGGCAGTGGCGGAAGGTCAGATAGGCATTGCTGCTGGACGGCAGCCGGACAAGCGGCTCACCTGCCTGCATCAGGTGCACGTTTTCAAAAGTGCCGTAGCGCGTGCTGGCAGTCATCTTAAAATTGGCATAGATCACCGTGTCTTCCGGGCTTGCCCCAAGCCCCTTGAAGGTCAGATCGACCAAATCCAGGGGCTGGTCCAGGCGGTAGAAGCCAGGCTCCAGGAGCAGCACGTCATCAATTTTCGGATCAGCCAGGGCCTCATTCCAAGCCGTTTCACCGGAAGCAGTCCCGACTTTGACCAGTCTTGCCATCTGCTCGCCCCCTTACTTTTTGATCAATGTCCACTTAATGCCCAGGATGGACACATTGTTTTTGTTGGCACACTCCACTTCCAACGGCTGCTCGTTGCTGTATAAGGCATTCGCGGCCAGCTTGGCCTCATCCCCGACCAGCATTGGCGCGCCATTGGGCTTGAAGGTCAGATTGCGGCCCTTGAAGCGGGACTTGCCAATCATGTAGAAAAAGTACTGGTAGTCCCCGTTGCCGTAGAAGGTCACCCGGTTTGCATCCCCCTTTGTCCGGTCTTCAAAGTTGGCTGAAGCCCGGACCAGAGTGTTGGTGACCGTGATCTGGCTGTCGTCCTTCAGCTGCAGGCTGTAGACGTCGCTGCCATGCAAGAGGACTCTAGCTCGGTCGGCCAGGCAGAATGATGTTGGAAAAACGCTGTCCATAATGTTCAGCCAGCAGTCGCCCCGGGCATACAAGGAGTAGGAATTGTCCTGGCCGGTTTGGCCCTTGAACATGTTGAGCCAGGTCTTGCCCCCCATGTTCAAGTTGCCTACATATGAATTATGGATGTCCAGCTCAACGTTGCAGTAATCGAAGGTGTTCAAAGTCCCCGTGATCTTGGAGTTATTGATAATCGCCGTCCCGTGCCCTTCCAGAGACAAGGTTCCGAATTCTTCAGAAACGTAGTCGATGACCGAGTCAGCCATTTCCAGGCGGAAGTCCGCGGTCTTGAAGAAGGAGACGGTCCCGTTCAAGATCTTGGTGGCGATCAATTCCACCGTGGCCTTGCCGCTGATAGCCAGGGTAGTCGTCTTGTTCCCCGTTCCCCGCAGGACGCAGTTGCGGAAAATGACAAAGCTGTCGACGCCCTCCGGGATGTCAAGGGTGTTGCTGTCCTTATAAGGGATCAGGCATATATTTTCAAAAACGATTCTGGAACTGGCGTCATCAACTTGAAAGAAGCTGGTAATCCGCGTGTCTTCCGGGCTGGCGCCCAAGCCTTTGATAGTGACGTCCGCCAGCATCTTCCCTTGGGGCAGGGCGTAAAAGCCTGGCTCCAGCAGCAGCACGTCGCCGGGCCGCAGGTCCAGCATGGCCCTGTGCCAGGTCGTCTCGCCGCCGCCAGTGCCCACTTTGACAAATCTCGTCATTGGATACCTCCTAAAAAAGCTAAATACTATTGTACGCAAAAAAGCCGGTAATAGGAAAAATTTGCACCGAAAAGCAAGAGAAAAAGAGAGCCCCTCGACTCTCTTTTTCTTCTATATGTTATGCTTTCAGCCGGCTTACTTGAGCTTAACGTCCCAGTAGTAGGCAACCGTTCCGTAAGGAGACAGTCTGAAGCCCTGAACCCTGGAATTGAGCAGGTATGAGTAGCCCGCTTGGTAGAGCGGAGCAACGAAGGCATCCTTGACCACCAGCTGCTTTTCAGCAGCAGCCAGGGCCTGCCAGCGCTTGGCTGGGCTGGTCGCGTAGGTCGTTTTGGCCAAATTGATCTGCTTCCAGAAGCTGGCATTCTTGTAGTCGCTCTCCAAGTTGAACAAGCCACCGATCGTCAGGAAGTCGATCGGGTCCTGGAAGCTTGGCTGCCAAGTCCCGTAGACCATATCGAACTTGTGGGCCGTTGTGTCCGCCAGGCGTGACTTCAGTGGAATTGACCGCAGCTTGACCGTCAAGCCAGGCAGGTTCTTCATCAGGTTGCTTTGCAGGTATTCCCCCACCCGCTTGGAAGCATCCATGTCGCTGGTCAGCAGCTCCAAGGTGATCTTGGACTTGCCTAATTCCTTCTTCGCCTTGGCAAATTCCGTCTTGGCCTCAGCCGCGTCGTAGCCGGCCATCTTGCCGGCCACCTGGCGGTAGTCCTGATCCTTGTCATTGTAGATGAAACCGCTGGCCACTTGCCCGCTGGCGGCCTTGCCGGCGTGCAGGATGGTCTTGACCAGCTGCTGGCGGTTGACTGCCAGACTGATTGCCCGGCGCATGTGGACGTTGCTGGTCGTCTCGCGCTTTAAGTTGAAGACCATGTAGCCGTTGGTCGGCGTGACCTTGGAGTGGTAGTCCTTGTTCTTTTCATACTGCTTGACGTAGTCAGCATCGACTGGTGCGTAGTCCAGCTGGCCGCTCTTGAACAGGTTCAGGCCAGTCGACGTGGTCTTAATGACCTGAACCTTGACCTCATCAACATGGACTTGCTTGGCATTCCAGTAGTTCTGGTTCTTGACCAGGTTCCACTTGATGCTGGACCCGTCCCAGCCGCTGACTTTGAAAGGGCCATTGTAGACCAACTTGCTGGCGCTGGTCCCATAGCTTGACCCGCACTTCTTGACCACCTTGTGATCCTGCGGGTAGAACTGAGCCCCAGTCAAAAAGTCCGGCAGGTACTGCACCGGGTTTTCCAAGGTCACTTGCAGCTTGTACTTACCCAAGGCCTTGATCCCTAAAGTGCTTACTTTCTTTTTGCCGGCGGCAATTTCCGTCCCGTTTTTGATGACCTGGTAGCTATCGGAATCCAGAGAATTGTTCTTAGGGTCAACGGTCCGCTGCCAGCCAGTCACGTAGTCCTGGGCGGTTACCGGATCCCCGTTGGACCACTTGGCATTCTTGCGCAAGCTGAAGGTCCAAACCTTCTGGTCCTTGGAAATGGAAACCTTGCTGGCTCCGGCCAGCTTAGCCTGGTTCTTGGCATTGAAGCGGTAGAGCCCTTCCATTGAGTTCTGCAGGGTTTCCGAGCTGGTCGTATCCCCGTACTTGCTGGAGTCCAGGGTGGAAATTTCACTAGTCACGGCCGTATTCATGACGGCCTTTGAGCTTTTAGCCGGCTTTTGCCCGCAGGCAGCCAAAAGGGCAGCACTGGCCAGCATTACGGCAGAAATTTTAATCGTCTTCTTTTTCACTTTGCTTGGTCCTCTTTCATCACTTTTCCAAAAGCGCGCTAACACACAAGTTGCTTACAAAAAATAACCTACCTGTCTAGTATAAAGGCTAAGTTTACAAAAGTCACTTATTTCCGCCTGAACCGAATTTTTTCTTTGCATCCTAAGCTGGCAGGCCCACTTTAATCTTTCTTTAATGCGCATCACGTAAAAAAAGAACTTCTGCTTGGCAGAAGTTCTTTTCCGGGTTGGGTGTTCGATTGAACAATTGCGTTAGCTGGATTCGAACCAGCGCATGACGGTACCAAAAACCGTTGCCTTACCACTTGGCTATAACGCAATCAATGGAGGAAAGTGGATTCGAACCACCGAACTCAGAGAGAGCGGTTTTACAGACCGCCGCGTTTAGCCACTTCGCTATTCCTCCGTTGAAGTACTCTATTATCTTAACGAAAAAATAGCCGGAGTGCAAGATTTTTTGGCAATTTTTTTATTTTTTCAAATTCTAGACGTCAAGCCGCAGATCTTCGGCGCTGACGAAATGCAGGCGGTCAATGAAGAGCCAGCGCATGAAGAAGCCCAAGGCCACTGGGTAGACGACGTAAAGCACCGTTAACAGGATGATGCTGCCCCAGCCTGGAGTCATCTTCGCGTAGGCGGCCAGTGGCCCGATCAGGCCGCTGAAGCCAAAGCCAGCAGAGCTTGGCGTTCCCTGCAGGTTGACGATGGCCGCCAAAAGCCCGGACAAACCTGAGGCGCAAAGCACGGGAACGAAGAGCTTAGGCTTCTCCAGCATGTTGGCCATTTGAATCTTAGGCGTCCCGATGAAGTGGGCCAGGGTGGTTCCCATCCCATTGACGCTGCTGCTCATGATCCCTAACGTGTAGCCAGCCCCGGCAATCCCCAGGTTGGCCGCCCCAGAAGCAACGCCGGTCAGGCCAATGGCGATCGCGATCCCCGCCGCGGACAGCGGCGACACGATCATGGCCGCGAATGACATCCCGATCAAGATCCCCATCAGCAGCGGCTGCAGCTTGGTGAAGGCCATGACGATCGTGCCAATCAAGGTCGTCACGGTTTTGACGTAAGGCAGAAGCAAGAGCCCGATTCCGCCCCCGCCAACGACGATAATAATCGGCAAAAGCAGGGCCGTGTACGAGCCCAGCCGCTTGCCAATCAGCTTGACCAAAAAGATGGCAACGGTGATCGTCAAGCCGATGTTGATCACGTCGCCGGTCCCGGCAACCGTCATCAGGCCGTTTTTAAAAGTGACCGCTCCGGACCCGATCATGGCCGCGGCGGCAACCGAGCTCATCTGCACCATGTTCAGTTGGAACAGGTAGGCCGCGCAAAAGCCAGCCATGGCAGCGAGCAGGCTCTGGGTAAAAGTGGTGATGTTGATGACTGTCTGCGCGAAAGCCGGGGCCACCCCCAGCAAGGCCTTCATCAATTGACCCAAGATCGCGGCTGGAACCAGGGAGGCAATGACCCCCATCCCGATCCCATTCAAAATATTCATAGTGGCTTGCTTAAGCCCAGTCGTTTTAGTTTGCGTCATTTCTGTTTTCCTCGACAAATTTCCTGATGCGCTTTACGCCTTCCTTGATTTCATCCAATGCCGTCGCGTAGGAGAAGCGAAGCCAGCTGTGGCCGCCCTTGGCAAACCAGGAGCCGGCGCAGACGCCGACATGGGCTTGGTCAGCCAAAGCGTAGACGAACTTCGCGTCATCCTGGTCAAGGCCAGCTGGAATCTGGGCCCAAATGTAGAAGGCCCCTTGCGGCTTGATGACCTTGAAGCCAATCTCGGTCAGCTGCTGGTAGAGGTAGTCGCGCCGCTCCTTAAAGGCGGCCTTCATTTCCCGGGCATCGGCATCCCCGTTCCGGAAGGCCTCCTCTGCCGCGTCCTGCATTGGCCAAGGCTCGGTCGTGGTGATGAATTGGTGCACCTTGGCCAGCTGGTCGGTAATGGCCTGCGGGGCGGCCATGATCCCGATCCGGTAGCCCGTCATGGCCCAAGACTTGGATACCCCGTTTAAAAGAATGACCTGGTCGTGCAGGGACTTTTCCATTGAGGCATGCGCTTGGTCGTAGTTGAGCTCACTGTAGATTTCATCGCACAGGACGAAAGTTGGCCGGTCGCGCACGACGTCAGCCAAAGCGTCCAATTCCTCCTGGCTGTACATGACCCCGGTCGGGTTGGTCGGGTAGTTCATGACCAAGACCCGCAGGCGGTCCCCGTATTCATCGACCACCTTTTGCAGGGCGGCTGGGGTAAGCTTGAAGTCAGTCGCGCTGGTGTCGATTTGGACCACTTCCGCCCCTTCCAAAGAAGCATCGGCAATGTAGAGCGGGAACAATGGCGTTGGCATGGCCATCACGTCGCCAGGGTTCAATATCGCGGACATGACCGTGTAGATGGCTTCTGTCGCCCCATTAGTGGCAATAATCTCGCTTGGTTCATAGTGCTGGCCGTAGCGCCTTTCCAAGAAGGCAGCAGCGGCTTCGCGCAGGCCTGGCGTCCCGTTTGACGGCGCGTAGTGGGAATGGTTGTCGACGATCCCCTTGATTGCCGCGGTCTTGATGTGGTCTGGCGTGTTGAAGTCCGGCTCGCCAACCGTGAACTTGACGATGTCTGGATATTGGCCGCAATAGTGGGTAAAGTTCAAAATCGCGGAACTCTTTACGCCAGTAACGCCCTTATGCATGTGCTGAGTTAAATCAACCATAATAGATGCCTCCTGAAAAACTGATTGCAAAAATCTAAAACAACAAACAAAAACCTGGAGATCAAATGATCCCCAGGTTGGTCTGGCATTGGCTAACAAATTCATCATTGGAACCTGCTGGATCATTTTCCTGCAAGTTCCAACTTCACGTTAAGAAAAGCCTTATTACTGAAACTGCAGATGCATGTTTTCTGTAAAACTTGCATCCGCTGATGCAAGTCAAGTCCAATAATAAAAGCTAAAGAAGCTATTTTGCTGTGCGTTGGTAAGCTTCATCGTTCTGTTTCCTTTCTTAGCGTTCGTTGCCCTAACTATACTTTAGAAATAAATTAAAGTCAACCAATTCTTTCTAATTTTCCTCCCAATTTTCAGGATTTTCCAGCAAATCCTGGAGGGCCTTGATCAGGTCACGGCTGACCGTGATCGTGCCTGGCTTAAGGTAGTAGCTTAAAGAAATCTCCTCTTCCAGCTTGTCGGTCAGTTCTTTGATCTTGCTCGCTTCCACGTCTTTTTCTGCCATGCTTGTTCCTTTCATGCTTGCTTTGATTCCCTGCCGTCTTATTTTACCCGATTTACCCCCAGACGACAAAAAAGCCAGGCCGGCGGCCTGGCTTGCTTATTGCGTTAGCTGGATTCGAACCAGCGCATGACGGTACCAAAAACCGTTGCCTTACCACTTGGCTATAACGCAATCTTTTAAGCGTTGGCGACTTGCGTCACTCAACGTTTAATATCTTACCGAAAATTGCCCGCAAGGTCAATCTTTTTGGCAGAATTTTTTCTGCAAATCTGGACACAAGAAAAGCGCCGCGGTTGAGCAAGTCCGCGGCGCTTTCATCCCCGATTAGCCTTTTAGCACTTTTTTGCTTTCTTCTGAGCCTTAGCAGCATTTTTTTCCAGGTAGTCGACCTTCTTTTCATAGTCGTCGATGACGGCTTTGACGTTTTGTTGGCCACGCCAGCCGGCATAGCCGAAGAGCAGCATTCCTAACGCGCCGACTGCCAGGAGCAAGATGCCCATAACATCCAAAAACAGATTTTTCGCGTGGAAGAAGTAGATCATCACGATCCCAATACCGCTGACGATGCTGCAAAGCTGAAACCAGTAACCGAGGTTTTTGAGCATATGTTTTTGATAGGCGACTTCACCTTCGTAGCCCTTGCGCATTTCATTGAGAGTCATCATGGTCTTCCTTCCTAAGTTAAGTAAAAATGGGTATTTGTTTCCAAATCAATGTAAGAAATTGTTTGAGGAATAAGCTTAAAGATTTCACGGATACAAATCATCGCTGATTTGTTGAGTAAAACGAAAAAGTGAAAAATGTAATATGTTTGAGAGTTTAATTTTTTGAGTATGTGGGAAATGTCTTAAACGCTTTTCAAATACGATCAATGCAATCGCTTGTCAGGCATGTTTTCCGCCAGACCACTTAGTATGACAGGCCTGGGTTGAAGAAGTTGACCAGAACGCCGACGAAGGAGATGGCAACCAGGATCAACATCGTCCAAATCGCGGAAACGTGCTTCTTAGCCATCAACCACCAGCAGAAGATCGTGATTAACACAGTCAACAGACCAGGGAAGATGGAGTCGAGTTGGTTTTGCAGGTTCAAGAAGACCTTGCCATTGGAGTTGTACAGCTTCAATGAAGTTTGCACGTTAACCCATGATGCCAGAACACCACCAACAACCATGGAACCAACAGTCCCGATCGCGCGGCGAACGGCTGCGCCTTGCGCGCCGACCAGGAATTCTACGGCGCGGTCACCAAGCTTGTAGCCACGGAAGTAAAGGAAGCGTTGGCCGAAGTATGCCAGCAGGACCCAAACGACGATGTAGAAGATGGCACCAACTGGTGAACCGCCTGAAGACATCCCCAAGGCAATCCCCAGCAGGATAGGAATCAAAGTACCGTCGATCAGTGAGTCACCGATACCAGCGATAGGCCCCATCAAACCGGCACGCATGTCGTTGATCGTTTCGCCATCAATCCCCTTGCCGTTGGCCCGGGCTTCTTCCATTGAAGCGGTGATCCCGACGATCACTGAACCCAGCATTGGGTTGGTGTTGAAGAAGGCCGTGTAGGCGTGAATTGCTTCAACTTGCTTGTCGTGGTCAGGGTACAATTTTTGCAAAATTGGCAACATGGAGCACATGTAACCAAAAGTCTGCATGTGTTCTTGTGAGAAGCAGGTCAAAGCGCCCCAGAACCAGAGGTTGAAAGACTTGCTTAAAGTTTTCTTGTCAAGTTTCTTCGTTGCGTCCATGATTAGATATCCTCCTCATCATCGTCATCATCAAGGTCGTCGCTTGAGCCAGCAGCTACAGCAGGTCTCTTAGATTCAGCCATTTGAACTTCGTACATGATAGTCGCGAAGAGCAGTGAAATAACAGTTACTGAAACCAGGTTCAGGTGCAGTGAAGCACAGAAAGTGAAACCTACCAGGAATGGAACGAAGTCCATTGGCTTGTTGACGATTTGACGAAGCAGAATAGCGATACCAACACATGGAAGCATCCCACCGACCGTGAACAGAGTCTTCATTGGAATGCCGTCCATTGGCAAAGCGTTACGCAATGCAGTAACGGCAGTAGCACCAAAGTGGGTCAACAGCATCGTTGGCAGGAATGAGAAGATAGCGTGTGAAACCCATGGCCAGCCGAAGTTTACGGCGTACAGGTTGTGCAGCTTGCCATTTTCAACGTCCTTCCAACCGAATGACTGCCATACCAGGTTCATGGTAGCAACGGCGTAGTACAAAACAGTACCAACAGTACCAACCAAGGTACCAACTGACTTAGCCAAGTTAGCGGCTGAAGTGCCCAATGGGTTCAAGCCACGTGATGAAATTGCGACCATGGCCAGTGGAATCCCGATGTAAGAAATCGCACGAACATCGGCGGAAACAGTACCACCTGGGGTAACTAAGGCGATGTAAACCAATTGCATCGCAACCCCGCAGGCGATCCCGAGCTTCAGGTCGCCCAAGATAATGCCACAGACTAAACCACCGACCAATGGACGACCGATAGTGTAGTTACCAACTGCTTGACCAGCCATACATGAGTTTGAGCACAAGCAGGCAAACAAACCCAAGATGGCGGCTTGGAACCAACTGATTGTCATTTTAAAATCTCCCTCTTTTAAAAATCATTCAATATTAGTAGCCAAACTTAGACTTGAACTTGTCCCAGCTCCCGATTCTTTGATCTGGCAACAAGGCGAAGTCAACCTTGTAGCCGGCCTTTTCGATGGCTTCAAAAGCGTCCCCTTCTTCTTGAGTGAAGGATTGGTTGTCGCCCAGCTTGATAGCGCCGGCACGGTCATTGCCTGGCCCAACGTTGACAGTCTTAACGTCGCTTGGCTTGAAGCCTTCGTCAACCAAGATCTTCTTCATGTCCAGCGGGCTCTTGGTAATCAAGAAGTAACGGGTGTCTGAGTTGAGAACCTTGTCTTGCACCTTCAGGAAGTGTTCCATGGTCCAAACGAAAGTCTTCTTGCCCTCAGCAGCTGCCTTGTAAGCTTCCTTCAAGATCTTGTTGGTAGCTGCCTTGTCGTTAACCGCGATAATCCCGTCACAAGGCATTTCCTTGCCCCAGCGAGTGGTAATCAAGCCGTGAATCATCCGGTCGTCAATTCTTACAAATGATACTGACATTTTAATTTCCTCCTACTTGCTTAATTAAATGTCATCTTCATCATCGTCCGCATCAGAGGAAGGGACCTTATATTCTTGCAGAGCTTGCTTGGCTTCGCCTAAAGCAGTCTGGGCCAACAGGTCGCGGTCCATCCCATCCAGTGAAACGACAACGGTCAAAGCCATGGTGAAGTTCATCCCGCCCAAGATAGTTGCGCGGTCGAGCAAACCATATTCGTTGAAGACATTCATGAAGGTGGTCAAAGGACTGCCCCCGATCAAGTCGGCTAAAATCATGAATTCATCATCGTCGTTAAATTTGTGAGCATCGAGCAGTGCTTCGACTTCCTTCTTAAAGTCATCAGCGGATTTGCCATTGTGCAAGCCGATCGCAAAGACACGTTCAGCTGCGTCGCCTGCGAACATTTCCAAAGAAGTCTTCAGACCTTCAGCAAACTTGCCATGCGATACCAAAAATACGTACTTCAATTTCTTACCTCCTTGCTAACTTTGATTAAAGTATAACAAGTCGCAAAACGCTTACATAGTGTCAGATGTAACCACTTCCAGCCAAAATTAGGTGGCATTTGTCACTCTCTTGGCGTGCCACATGTGACATTTGTCATCCGTCTTTCATTGTCTTTTATTCAACAAATCGGCTAAACTATAAGCGAGTGTTTTAAAGTGAAACACAATTATAAGATAGGAAAGAAAATAGAAAATGGTGAAAAAGCATAATCGAGTTTGGATGAAGCTGCTGAGCTACGCGGCAATTTGGCTGACCGCCGTTGTCTGTGCCTTCTTGCTCGTTTTTTATCATCCTTGGTTCAACCAGCAGCGTCTCATCGGAACCACCTACATGACCATGAACAACAACTTTTACGTGGTCTTGAACGAGCAAATTGCCAACGCCGTCAACCGCCAAGGCGACCAGCTCCTGACGCGGGACCCGGCCCTCAAAATCTCCAAGCAGGTTGACCAGATCAATGATTTCATCAGACAAGGCGTGGCGGTCATCGTGATTGCCCCCGTTAACGGCAACTCGGTCAAGATCCATCATGCCCTCCAGCGGGCCCACCAGCGCGGGATCAAGATCATCGACGTCGATACGGAACTCAAGTGGAAGAGCGATGCTGACTGCATTACCACGTCCAACAACTACAAAGCGGGAGTCCTGGAAGCCAAGTACATGATGGCCCGCCAGAAGACGGCCAGGATTCTCTTGCTTGAGCAGTCGACGGCCTTCTCCGCGATTCAAAGAATCGATGGCTTTACTGATACCGTTCGGGCCTCAAAGAAGCACGGCAAGTACCAGATTGTTGGCAAGCTGGAAACTTATGGGCAATCGGAAATCACCCTGCCCAAAGTTGAAAAGTTCATCGACCAGGGGACGAAATTCGACACGGTCATGGCCTTAAACGACCAAGCCGCCGTTGGTGCCCTTTCCGCGATTGACGCCAAGAAAATCAAGCGCCAAATCTCCGTCTACAGCGTTGACGGTGCCCCCAACATGAAAGGCTTGATCGGCAAGAACGTCAACGCCGTCGCCACCTCGGCCCAGTCGCCTGTGGCCATTGGTACCTTGACGGGAAAGACGATCTACAAGCTGCTGAATGGAGAAAAGGTTGACAAGTGGCTGGTCACCCCGGTCAAGCTCATCGACCGCTACAATATTACAAACTATAGTAGAACGGGGTGGCAATAATGAACGTGAAACTTAAGCGGCTGCTCTTGCTCCGCCGGGTCATGCTCTGGCTCAACGCCTGGATCGTCCTCTTTGACTCATCCCTCTTCTACTCAGCTTCCAACCTGATCGTGCTTCAAAAGAACAGCTACCAATTCCTGCTCCAGCTCAACCGCCTGCCGCTGGCCCCAGCCCGGATCTTCTGGTCAGCCAACCTCTTGATGCTGGCCTTGATTCTCCTGATGACCTACCGCCATCATGCCTCGCATTCAACGGGGATGGCCGTCTACTTCTTCACCGGTGAAACCATCTTGGCCGCCTTGATCTATCTCAGCCTGCAGATGACCTATAACGGGATCTTCTTGCTGATCTTGATCGATTATTTCCTTTATAGCCGCAACATGGACCACATCCACCACCTGCCTTTCTGGGCAGCGATTGCCGCGGTCTTCTTGCTCTTGTACTCAATCTCCTCATTCTCAATCATGGGCGACTACTTCAAGATGCCAAGCCTAGCGACCTATATCAGATTCCTGCCCTTTAAGTTCCGGTCATTTTTGACCTTGATTCAGAATTTCCAAGTGACCTTAAACCTGCTCTTATTCATCAGCATCATCGTCTTCTACGGGATGTACCTGCTGGCAGAAGAGCGCGATATTCAAGAGGCATTGGAGAAGGCCGACCGGGCCAACAAAGAGCTGCAAAACTATGCCGCCCTGTCGGAAAAGATTGCCCAAAACCGGGAAAGAAAGCGGATCGCCCGCGACATTCACGACACGGTCGGCCATACCCTGACTGGGATCGCGGCCGGCGTCGATGCCGCCAAGGTCTTGATCGACATCAATCCGCAAGCGGCCAAGACCCAGCTGGACAAGATCTCGCAAGCCGTCAAGAGCGGGATCAAGGGAGTCCGCAAGACCCTGAACCAGATGCGGCCAGGCGCCTTGTCCAATTACACCCTGGAAACGTCTTTGCGCAAGATGCTGGAAGAATACAGCGATATTTCGCGGCTGAAGATCCAGTTCAACTATCAGTGGCAGAACCCTGACTTTGAGAAGACGACCGAGAACGTCATCTTCCACATCATTGAAGAATCTATCACCAATTCTTTGCGTCACGGGCATGCCAGTGCGGTCATGATCGACTGCTTGGAAAATGAGCATGTCTACCTGTTGCAAATTCAAGACAACGGAACCGGGGCCAAGAATTTCAAGCCGGGTTTCGGAATCACGCAAATGCGCGAGCGCGTCGCGATTATCAATGGTCAAATGACGATTGACAGCGAAAATGGGTTTAAAATAGTTGTTGAAATTCCCAAAGAGAAAGAAAAGCTAAATTAATTGTCGATTTTGTAGATATAGAAAGTTGAGGCTGCAAACATGATTAAAGTTTTAATTGCCGATGACCAGGCTTTGATCCGCGACTCCATCAAGATTATCCTGGAGGCAGCGGGCAAATTTGAAGTTACTGACACAGTCGGCAATGGGAAGGAAGTCCTGGAATCAATCGAGCACAACCAGCCCGATGTGATTCTGATGGATATCCGCATGCCGGAAATGGATGGCACCGTCTGCACCAAATACGTCAAGCAGCGCCACCCGGAAATCAAAGTCATCATCCTGACGACTTTTGACGATGACGACTTTATCTTCAGTGCCTTGAAGTACGGGGCTTCCGGCTACCTGCTCAAGGGGGTTGAGCCCAAGGAGCTCTACAGCGCGATTGAAACGGTCTACCATGGCGGCGCCATGATCAACCCCAACATTGCCCAGAAGGTCTTCACCCTCTTCTCCAAAATGGCGCAATCCAACTATGCCATCCAGGTTAACGACAAGGATGCCCACGACTTCAGCAAGCACGAGTGGCAAGTCATCCAGCAGGTTGGCCTGGGCTTGTCCAACAAGGAAATTGCCGCCAAGCTCTACCTGAGCGAGGGGACCGTCAGAAACTATATTTCAAAGATTTTGGACAAATTGAACCTGCGCGACCGGACCCAGCTGGCCATCTGGGCCGTGCAGACCGGCGTAACGAGTGAGAATATTCCAGATGACGACCAGAAATAAGTACTACCTCATTTTCTTCATTGCAATCATCGCCGCCTCCCTGGCTACTGGCGTCTTTAGTCACTACCACCAGCAAAAGCAGGTCCTGACCCTGGGCGTCTATACCGGCAGCAGCTGGGACGTGCCCAATGGCAAGCCCTATCAGATGATTGATTATGCGATCAAAGAGTTTGAAAAGAAGCATCCGAACGTCGAGGTCAAATATGAGACTGGGGTGACCAAGAACGACTACCTAAACTGGCTCAGTGGCAAAATCGTTTCCGGGAAAATGCCTGACCTAGTCCTGGTTCCCGACTCGGCCTTCTCCACCCTAGCCAGCGAAGGGGCCTTCATGGACCTGAACCCCTTCTTGATCAGAGACGACATCCAGCTTTCCGACTATTACCCAAGCCTGGTCAAAGCCACCCAGTATTATGGCAAGCAAGTTGCCCTGCCCTATGAGGCCAACCCTGAGCTGCTCTTGTACAACAAGAGCCTCCTGGCTAAGAAAGGCCTGCCAACCTCTTGGAAGCAGCTGACGCCTGACGAGTTTGGCTACTTGTGCAGCAAGATTTCCTCAAGCAAGGAGCATACTTTCGGAACTACCGCCGACTATGACTGGTATCAGGCCGCTTTGTCCTATGGCGCCCAGATCTTGAGCGATGGCGGCAATGAGGTCAACTTAAACACGCCGAAGTTTTTGAAGGCTTTGAAACTGATGCAGCAAATCGACAATGCCTCGCAGAACACCAACGTCACCAATGACATGTTTGACCGGGGAAAAGTAGCCTTTGAGCCGATGACGCTGGCCCAGTACCGGACCTATACTTCCTACCCCTACCACGTCACCCGCTCTTTCAATTTCAAGGTCAATTGCCGACAAATGCCCGCCGAAAAAGGCGTCAACAGCACCATCATCGAAAACACCAGCTGGGCGATTTCTAGTGCAAGCCACCACAGCGTGCTGGCCTGGGAATTCTTGAAATTGGTCTGCTGCAATCCCAAGATGCAGCAACGGGTGATGACCTACTCCAGCGCCAGCGCGGTCTTGAAGCAGGTCGTCAGAAGCGCTGCCACCAACAAGATTCTTCACCAGTACTCTTCCGACCAACAGACCCTGACCAACAAGAAGCTGGACCAGATTCTGGCCAGCGGCCACACGCATCCCCGGATTCGCAACTACAGCCAGCTCTATTCCGGGCTTGACTACATGCTTACCGAGGCCCTGGCGCATGGCGACAGCGATGCTGAGCTCGATGAGATTCAGTCCGCGGTCAACAACCTCTTGAAATAGGATCAATCAATAAGCCAAGCAGTCTCCTGAACAAAAAAGAGTTCTTTCTCGAAACGGAAAGAACTCTTTTTTAGATTAGGCCCGCGCCGGAATGTCATAGCGGCTTTCAGCCAAGATCTTGCCCTTCAGGGCTTTTAAGAAGTCATTGTAGTAGTACGGCGCTGACAGATTCAGCTTGTCGCTGAGGGCATAGACGCGCAAGGTGTAGTCATGGTCCTTGTCTGGCGGCGTTGGCCCAATATAGCCCGCGTGCACCGCGGCCGGCGCATTTAACAGCTTGGAGACCGTTGAATTGTAGCCTTGTGGTCCCGCGTAAGTCCGGCTAAAATCTTCCGGAATCTCGCTGGTGACTGGAACGTCGCTCACCACCCAGTGAATCCAGGCAAAGCCGCAGACTGGAATTGAATCGTAGTCAACCAGTGACCAAGCCAGATACTTGGTGCCTTCCGGCAGGCCGCTCAACTCAAATGGAAAAGAGATGACCGCCGAGCCGGCTTCCTTGACCGTTGCCCGCTTGGCATATTTGTCCGGCAAAAAGCCATTTTCAAGATGAAGCTTGATTTCCATATAAAAGCCTTCTTTCTTTAAACTCCCCCCTTATTCTAGCAAAAAAGTCATGGTGAAATCTGATATTAATACAAGGGCTAAATTTTGCTAGACTAAGAGCTGAATGCTAGCTAATCTGTCGTAAACTATTTTAATTTTGAGGAAAAATGTCTAAATATCGAATTCAATCAATATTATTTGTTTTCATCGCCTTCATGCTTGGCTGCAACGAATACATGATCGTCGGCGTCCTGCCCGACATTTCCCGGGAAATAGGCGCCTCACTCTCCAGTTTGGGCTATCTGGTGACCGTCTTTGCCCTGGTCTATGCCCTATCCACACCCCTGGTCACCTCGCTGACCCGCTATCTGAAGCGCCACCAGCTGCTCTACCTCTTGCTGGTCATTTTCTTGCTTGGCAACACCTGGACAGCCCTGTCAACCAGCTACCTGTCCCTGCTCTTGTCCAGAATCATGTCGGCCACGACTGCTGGAGCAATTATTTCCCTGGTTCTGGTCATTGCCAACTTCGTGGCGCCGCTGGACAAGCGGGCTTCACTCCTGTCCTGGATCTTCGCGGGCTTTTCGATTGCCTCAATCATCGGTCTGCCAATCGGCACCTTGATCTCTACGACCTGGTCCTGGCATGCCAGCTTCTGGCTGATCTCAGTTCTGACGGTTGTCGTCTTGATCCTGGTCTGCTTGTACGTGCCGAAAGATACACCCCAAGCCGCGCCCCAGAAAGGCCAAAAGCAGCTGGCCATCTTCAAGGACCCCAACATCCGCTTGGTCATCTGCTTCGTCATTCTGACCTGTGCCGCCCAGTATACCTACTACACCTACATTCGCTCACTTATTACCGATTACATGCATTTGCCGGCCAGCTTGCTCAACCTGCTCCTGCTGCTGCTAGGCGTGGCCTTCATCATTGGCAACAAGAGCGGAGGCTTATTAGCTGACCACGGCGGCCTGCGGCAGCTGCCAATGGTTTACTTGCTCCAAACCCTCCTGCTCTTGCTGGTCAACCCCCTCTTCAAGTCTGCCTGGCTGGCCTTCGCGGCTGTCTTCCTGGTCTGTGTCTGCAACGCCAGTTATGGCGCCGCCCTGCAAGTCTACTTCCTGGATACCGCGGCCAAGAACTACCCGCAGTCCATGGACCTGGCTTCCAGCTTCAACTCGATTTTCGCCAATGTCGGCATTTCCTTGGGCTCCTTCACCGCTGCCCGGGTAGCCGGCCTGACTTCAATTGGCCAGACCACTTATTTTGGAGCAGTCTTCTCCTTTCTCGCCACCTGCTTGATCTGGCTGGCGGCCAGACGGCTTCGCGCCAAAGAAGCACATGAATGAACTAAGCCCGTTCGCTTGCAGTGAACGGGCTTTTGCTTAGTCAAACAAGGTCTTCCAGTTGGGATCGCGGTAAGCGGCAAAGCACATCTTGATCTGCGCGGTTGAATTCTTGTTCTCCGCCACGTTTGGCAGCTCATCCTCTCCAAACCAGCCAGACTGGACGGTTTCGATATTCGCCGCAAACTCTCCGCCAAGGGGCCGGCACAGGTAGTAGATATCGGTAATCCCGTAGGGGTGAATTGAACCGTGGTGCTTAAAGTGGTCCTGGACGGCAATCACGCTCATGACCTCAATGTCCAGACCCGACTCCTCTTTGGCCTCCTTGACCGCGTTGTCAGCCGGAGACTGATCCACGTCACACCAACCGCCTGGCAGGGACCAGTGCCCCTCCTTCTCCTGCACCATCAGGATCTTGCCATCCTTGAAGATCGCTGCCCTGGTGGCAATTTTCGGCGTTTGGTAGCCAATTTCATTGCAAAAGAGCCCCTTAACCTGGTCATAGTCAAGCCCGCTCTTTTCCGCCAGCATCTCAGCCGCGATCTCCCGAACCCGCTGATAGCGCTCAGTATCGAAAACGTCTTTGGAATAAGCCTGGCCGGTTTGGCCAATGGCCTGCAGCTCCATTGCCCAATCGATCACCTGGTCTCCCTTCTTCATCAAAAATTCCTCCTTTTTTCCACAAATAGCTAGCTTAATCCAATTCTAGCACGCGGGAGAGACTTTTGCCTGTGGACAAAAGAAGAGCCCACAGGCATCAAAGTTGATGACTGTGAGCTTCAGCTTTAGCAAATGTAATGTTAGGTGTGTGCAGATTAGATCGAAAAGTTGTTTACGCGATAGGCTGTGTCCTCCTGTATCTATAACATAAATAACAATCGACCGTTTCCTGCCAAGCAATGCTGCTTCCTACGGCCATTTCTTGGCAAGGAGCGATCATTCTTAGGAGCTGTTTAAGCTTCTAATTTACGATTAATTGTATTTTAATATTACTGAATATGCAAGCCATATCAGAAATATTTTTAATTTTAGTATTTGACCTGTCTTAGTTAACAAAATGAGGGACAACTGGAAACAACAATTAAGCCGCGAAGCTTTCGCCTGATTTTTCAGCTCAGGCCAGCACAATTGGCGTAAACTAGATAGTGAATCACTTTATTAGGAAAGGGAAACGCCTTTTATGTACTTCATTATTGCCAATCCAGCAGCGCAATCAGGCCAGCAGGACAACCGCCTGCTCAAGCAACTGGAAGCCGCCCTTAGTGAACGGCAGCAACCTTATTTCACCTGCTTCACCGCCCGCCCCGACTACGTCAAGAAATTCATAAAAAGCATGGATCGCGGCGGTGAAATCAACCTGGTGGCCTTGGGCGGGGATGGAACCATCAACAACGTCATCAACGCGATTGAGGATTTCAGCCGCGTCAACTTTGCCTTTCTGCCCATCGGATCCAGCAATGACCTGGCCAGAGGATTGGGCATCAAAGATATCCACAAGGACAAGACACAAGCTGAAAACATCAAGAAAATTGCCGCCGGCAAGGTTGTCAGGCGGATCGATCTCGGGCTATTGACCGATGAGCGCACTGGGCTCAGCCGCCGCTTCGCGGTCTCATGTGGCCTGGGCTTTGACGCGGCGGTCTGCCACGAGGTAAATGAATCCAAGTTCAAGAACTTCTTCAATGCCTTCAACCAAGGCAAGCTGACCTATGGTGCAATTGCCCTGCGCGAGCTCGCAACGATCCCCAAGACCCAGGCCATGATCTTCTTGGATGGTCAACAAGCGATTCACATCAACCGCCTGATCTTCGCGGCTTGCATGAATACGCCCTATGAAGGCGGCGGCTTCAAATTTGCGCCAGACGCGTCAGCGGAAAATGGCGTCTTGAACCTGGCGGCAATTGGCGATCTAAGTCTGGCACAGATCCTGCCCAAGTTTCCGGCCGCCTACCTGGGCAAATACTACCATTTCAAGGGCGTTCACCACAGTCCTTTCACAAAGATCCAAATCAAGCTGGACCATCCCCTGTGGATGCACACCGATGGTGAAGTCGCCCGCAAGAGCAGCGCGGTCAGCGTGAAATGCCTGCCGCGGGTGCTTAAAATGCTTATTTAGAAAAGGAATACTTTTTTGGAAACAGGAGAAAGACAATGGCACTAATCGAACTCAAACAAGTTGCCTATCAGACAGACAAGCAAACTATCTTGCAAGATGTTTCCTTTGCGCTTGAAGCTGGAGACTACGTTACTTTAACCGGCCCTTCCGGCAGCGGCAAAAGCACGACTTTAAAACTGATCGCGGGCTTAATCTCGCCAACCAGCGGGCAGATTCTCTATAAGGGGCGGAATTTGGCGGATTTGGACCTGGTCCCTTACCGGCGTCAGGTTTCTTACTGCTTCCAGCAGCCCACCCTTTTCGATGAAACGGTCAAGGACAATCTAGCCTTTCCTTTCGCGATCAGGAAGCAACCCTTTGACGAAGAACGGGCCAAAGCAGCGCTGGAGCGCGTTGACTTGTCAGCTGATTACTTAGACAAGAAGATTACTGCCCTGTCTGGCGGTGAAAAGCAGCGCGTCGCCTTAATCCGCAACCTGCTCTTTCGCCCTGAGGTTCTGCTTTTGGACGAAGTTACGACTGGCCTTGATGAGACCAGCAAGGAGATCGTCCACCAACTGATCGCCCAAATTCAGCAAGAAGGCAGCACGATTCTGCAAGTGACCCACGACCAAGAAGAACTAGCCGCTTCCCACAAGCTGCTGCAAATGGAAAAAGGAGGAATTTTAAAATGAAAGCCATGGCGGTAAGCAATTTATCACTCTTCTTGTCCTTTGCCTTAGTTTTAGTTTCCGTGGCAATTTCCTGGAAAGAGCGGCTGGGCTTGACCAAGGACATCTTTTACAGCGTGGCCAGAGCCGTAATTCAGCTGATTATCGTCGGCTACGTCTTAAAGTTCATCATGCACGTCAACAACGCGCTGCTGACCTTCTTGATGACCCTGTTCATCATCTTCAACGCCGCTTGGAACGCCAACAAACGCGACCCTAATCCCAACCGCCAATTCTGGCAGTCGATTGTCGCCTTGATCGTTGGTACTTACGTCACCTTGGGCGTCCTGCTCTTGACGAAAACGGTCAAGCTCAAGCCCATGCAGATTATTCCAATTACGGGGATGATTGCCGGCAATGAGATGGTGGCGATGGGGCTGTGCTATAAGGCCCTGGCCACTGGCTTTCACGATCAGCGCCAACAAGTATTGGAAAAGCTGGCTTTAGGAGCTGACGTAAAGCAGGCCAGCATGAGCATTTTGCGACGCAGCATCAAAACGGCCATGCAGCCAACGATTGATTCCGCCAAAACGGTCGGACTGGTTAGTCTGCCCGGCATGATGTCGGGCCTGATTTTCGCTGGGGTTGATCCCGTCTACGCGATCAAATACCAAATCATGGTGACCTTCATGTTGCTGTCAGCTACCGGACTTGGAGCCGTAATTGCCGGGTATCTGGCCTACCGCAACTACTTCAACCGGCAAAGCCAGCTGCGCGAGAATTAATACTCAGGTAAGCTTAGCAGTCAGGTGATTTACCTGCCATCCAAATTTTTGAATATCTGGTCATTAAAAATGCCCTGCAATCGTTAAACGTCTATGCTTAACAATTACAGGGCATTTTAATCTTTTGCAAAAGTTTCTAGACTGAACCTATTTTTTGGAAAAAGTTGAAGACATTTGGCAACTTTTTCCGTTATATTCAGTAGCAGGAGGAGGCGAAAGGAAATTAACGATCAAGAAAACCTGGCACGGCTTTTAAAGCTTTACCAAAAACTGGTATTTTCTCTTTGCTTAAAAATCACGCATGACTACTTTGCGGCTGACGGTCTGACCCAGGAAACCTTTTTAACTGCCTATCAAAAATGGAGTCAATTTGACGGGCAAAACGAAAAGGCCTGGCTCTGCCGGATCGCCAGCAATAAGGCAATTGACTATCTCAGAAAGCAAAAGCCTGCTGCGGATCTTGACCAAGTGGCTGAGCCAGCAGACAGGCAAACGCCCCTAGACCAGGTCTTGAACCAGGAGCTAATGGAGGAGCTCCAGGAGGCGGTTAAAAAGTTGCCAGACTCGCTTAAAGGCGATGCTGAGCTCTACTTTTTAATGGGGAAAAAGACCAAGGAAATTGCCAAAGAGCTTGAAAAACCGCTTAAAACCGTCCAGACTCATATTTACCGGGCAAGAGAACTATTAAAAAATCAGCTGGAAAGGAGGCAGCCCTGATGAAAGAGAGTCAACTAGAAAAAAAGGAAGAGAAAGATAATGAAAAACAAGCAGAATTCGCCTATCTGACTGATAGTGAATTGGCCGAGTTGATTAACGCAGCCGAAAGGGATTTAGTCGCGCCGCCCCCTGACCTGGCTGACCAGGTCCTGGCCCAAACTAAAGAAATCGAAACTGAAAAGATAAAAGAAAAAACAGCCAAGAAGACCATCAGCTTAGCCCGCTATCAGCGGATCAAAGTCCAGGTCATCGCCGCCTGTGCGGCCGCCTGCCTCTTGCTCTTAGCTGGGCAGCTCCTGCCAAAGAACTGGCAAAATAGCCTTGAATTTTTGGAATCAGACAAGATCTCGCAGATTGCCAAGCAAAATCAGTTCACTAAAAAGCTGAACAGCACCCGCATCGATCTGCCAGATGAAAAAGTAAAAGCAGAAAGAAGTAAGTAACAATGCACTTTAGTCACCGTAAAAAAAACGAAGTTTTAGAATTTTTCACCTCATTCATCCCCGGAGCCACTGAGATGTACATGGGCTTCATGAAGAGCGGCTTCAGCTTAATGCTGGTCTTCTTCACGGTCTTGATCATCCCAACCTTGATCAGCCTGCCCACCCTCTTCATGATCTTTGCCCTCTTGGTTTGGTTCTTTTCCTTCTTCCACGCCCGCAACCTGATTTCCTGCCCTGACGAGGAATTTGACAAGCAAGAAGACAAGTTCATCTGGGAAGAGCTTTTCCCAACCCTGACTCTCAACAAGCACGTCTTGACCTGGAGCGGGGCCTTCTTCATCCTGATGGGCCTTGACGCCATCCTTAATTCTGCTGGCGAAGACGGCTACTTTGGGGACTACTACAACGACACCGCCACCAACATTTTGGGTGCCATCATGGTCATCATCCTCGGCGTCTACTTGATCCGTCAAGCGAAAAAGCACGTCAAAAAATAATCAAGAAAACAAAATACGTTATAATAAATACATTGGATTAATTTCGCGTGAGGTTAAGAAGATGTATTTTATTATTGCCAATCCGGGCAAAACGACAACCTCATTATTAAAAAGCTGGAAACAGCCTTAGAAGCAGCCCACAAGCCCTACTTTACCTGTTTTTCGGCTAGGCCCGGCTGTATCCGCAACTTCATCAAGTAATTTGAGCAAAAAGAAGAAGTCACCCTGGTTGCCGCTGGCGGAGATGGCACCATCAGCGGCGTGGTCAACGCAATTGAGGATTTTAGTAAAGTAAAATTCGCCTTCTTACCGATTGGGTCCATACCGATGGCGAGGTAACACGGAAGAACCAGACGGTAACGATTAGCTGTCTCCCCCACTGCTTAAATTTGATCATGTAAAAAGACTATTCCCCAGGAAATAGTCTTTTTTCTTGCTATTCAATTTTTTGCAACAAAAAAAGCACATTCCTTGCGGAACATGCTTTTCGAAGGCAAAACGCAATCGAAAGATTAACGCTTTGAGAATTGTGAAGCCTTGCGGGCCTTCTTCAGACCTGGCTTCTTTCTTTCCTTCATTCTTGGGTCACGAGTCAAGAAGCCAGCCTTCTTCAGTGGGCCACGGAAGTCTGGGTCTACTTCGAGAAGGGCACGTGCGATACCATGACGGATCGCGCCGGCTTGACCTGAGAAACCACCACCGTTAACGTTAACGATAACGTCGTATTGGCCTTCAGTTTCAGTCAGAGTCAAAGGTTGCTTAAGGTCCTTAACCAAGATTGGCAATGGAATGTAGTCAGCAACGTCCTTGTTGTTAACAGTGATCTTACCATCACCTGGTACTAAACGAACGCGAGCTACGGCGTCCTTACGACGACCAGTGCCTGCATATGCAGCTTGTTGTGCCATTTAAACTACCTCCTAGATTAAATCGTTAATGTCTAACTTTTCAGGCTTTTGTGCTTCGTGCTTGTGGTCTTCACCAGCGTATACGTGAAGCTTCAAGAATTCTTGGTGGCCAAGAGTGTTCTTTGGAAGCATGCCCTTAACTGACATTTCAACCAACTTAACAGGGTTGTTTGCAAGCAATTCGCCTGCTGACACAGCCTTCAGACCGCCACGCCATTCTGAGTGGTGGTAGTAGATCTTGTCAGTAGCCTTCTTACCGGTAAGCTTCAGCTTTGAAGCGTTAACGATGATGACGTTGTCACCAGTGTCAACGTTTGGGGTAAATTGAGCCTTGTTCTTACCTCTAAGAATGGTTGCTACGGCACTTGAAAGACGGCCCAATGCAACATCAGTAGCGTCGATCAGATACCACTTACGTTCAATTTCACTAGTTTTTGCTAATGGTGTAGTACGCAATTTAAATTCCTCCGTTTATTCGCAGTTTGAATACAATAAGATTACGGGGCCTATCGTGGACAAACATACTCTTATATCATATGACCTAAATATTGAAATGTCAATTAAAAATCAAGGTCCAGCCGATATTTTCTTGGAACCTCGTCATAAAAGACATGGTATAGGTACAGGCCGCTGGCCTGCGCGGTTTGTTGGACTTCCAACCGGTTCTTGGCCGCAATCACCCGTACCAGGTCATGTACAGGCCGGCGGCCGTTGCCGATTTCCAGCAGGGCTGCCACCAAGATGCGTACCATATTATACAGGAATCCGGTCGCGATGAAATCAAAAATTATCTCATTTTCTTTTTCGTCGTATTGGACATTCACGTAGTACATGTCCCTGACCTTGTCCTCGATCTGCCCGCCACTGGCCGCGAAACTGGTAAAGTCATGCCGTCCCAGCAGGTCCTTGGCTGCTTCCTGCATCCGCTGCAAGTCTACTTTGTAAGGGTAATGGCCTGTGTAAAAGCGCTTGAAGGGATTGACAAACCGGTCCAGCGACACCCGGTAGCGGTACCACTTGCCCTTCACCGAGAAGCGGGCATGGAAGTCCTGGTCCACAATCTGGCACTCAGTGAAAACCATGTCCATTGGCAATTGGGAGTTCAGCGCCTTGATCATGTTCTGCGGGGGAATTTTATTTCCCGGGTAATCAAAGTGAATTACCTGCCCGACCGAATGGACTCCGGCATCGGTTCTGCCCGATCCATAGACCGTAACCTCTTTGCCCTTGGTCATCCGTTTGAGAATTTCTTCAACCGTCCCTTGAATCGTCCGCTGATTGGGTTGGGACTGGAAGCCATGAAAAAGGTGACCGTCGTAGGTCAATTTCAGCTTATACCTGGTCGTCTGCACTTGTTCTTGCTTGTTCTTGCTATCTTTATTCGAACTATTCGTCATCAGTGGATTCTCACAATCACCATTAAGGCCGTCAAAATTACACAATATGCCAAAGGCACCAAGTCTGCCTTGGACCACTTCAGAACCCGGTAGCGGCTTCTGCCTTCGCTGCCCTTATAGCCGCGCGACTCCATCGCCGTAGACAGATCCAGAGCTACTTCCAGAGAATCGATGAACAGCGGCACCAGCATTGGAACGACCGACTTAGCCCTTTGCACCAAATTGCCGTCGTTAAAGTCGGCTCCCCGCGATCTCTGGGCATTCATGATCTTCATGGTCTGGTCAAACAAAGTTGGCACAAATCTCAAGGCAATCGAGATCACCAAGCTGATCATGCCCACGTTGACCTTAAACAGCTTGAGCGGGGTCATGATCCACTCCATCGCGTCCGCGATTTCCAGCGGCTTGGTCGTGACCGTCATCACCGTTGAAACGACAATGATCAAGGTAAAGCGGATAAAGACATACAGGCCGTTGATCAAGCCTTCGCTTGAGATCGCAAAGACCCACCAATGCCAGTAGATCTTGTCGCCAGCCATGAAAAAGGTCTGCAAAAGCGAGGTAAAGATGATCAGCCAGATCATTGGCTTGACCCCATCCCAGAAGACCTTGGGCTTCAAGCCCGTGGCGACAACCGTCATCAGACCAAAGACCGTGATGACCAGATAGCTTTGCCAGTTATTGGCCAAAAAGATCATCAAGATGAAGTAAAAAGTCACCAGCATCTTGGCCCGGGGATCAACCTTGTACATGAAGCTGGTCCCTGGCAGGTAGCGGCCGATAATTATCTTGCTCATTCTGCCGCCTCCTTCACCCGCTGGGCAATCGCATCCGCCAATTCTGTCATCGTCAAGGGGTTGCCCGCCAATTTGCAGCCAGAAGCCGCCAATTTGGCTGCAAAACGGCTTGGGTGCGGTTCATCAAGGTGATGGTGCTTAAGCCAATCGCGGTCCATAAAAACGGCCTGTGGGGCGTCATGGGCAATCAGTTTGCCGTGCTCCATCACCAGCACGTCATCGGCGTAATCAGCCACGTCATCCATGTTGTGGGTGACCAAAATTACGGTATGCCCCTGCCTTTGGTAGTCCTTAAACAGCCGCATCATTTCAATGCGGCCCTTGGGATCCAGGCCAGCCGCGGGCTCATCCAGACATATGATGTCAGGCTCATAGGCCATGACGCCCGCAATCGCGACCCGGCGCATCTGCCCACCCGAAAGGTCAAATGGCGACTTCTCGGCCACATCTTCAGGCAGTCCGACTTGCTTGAGCCACTTTCTAGCCACCCGCTCAGCTTCTTCAGCTGAAAAACCGAAATTCTTAGGCCCAAATTCAACATCCCTCAACACGGTGTTCTCAAACAGCTGGGCTTCTGGAAACTGAAAGACCAGGCTGACCTTGCGGCGCAACTCCTTCAGCCCCTTGTTGCCAGTCTCTGGCGTAATCTCATAGCCAGCAATCGAAATTTTCCCATTGCTGGGCTTGAGCAGAGCGTTAAAGTGCTGCATTAAGGTGGACTTTCCGCTCCCGGTATGGCCGATCAAGGCAATAAAATCACCTTCACGCAAGGTGAAGTTCACATCGTCCAGCCCCAGAGACTCCAAAGGCGAGCCGGGGTTGTAGACATAGCTTACATTTTCGAATTTAATTGACATATTTCTTGAACCAACTCGTCTTCTTTGTCCGCGTCCCGCGGCAGGTCAATTCCCCGCTCATGCAGGAGCTGCTTTAACCTAAAAGTGAACGGAATATCCAGGCCAATCCGCTCCAAGAGGTCAACCTGGGCAAAAATATGCTCTGGCGTCCCCTGGTCAATCAGCTTGCCGTCATCCATGACCAGGACTTGGTCAGCTAAAGAGGCCTCATCGATATCATGGGTAATGGAAATCACCGTCAAATCGTTTTCGTCCTTGATCCGCTTGACCAAATCCAAGATCTGCTGCTTGCCTTCCGGGTCCAGCATGGAGGTCGCTTCATCCAAAATAATAACCTTGGGCTTAATGGCTAAGATGCCAGCGATCGCTACGCGCTGTTTCTGCCCCCCTGAGAGGTTGCTGGGCTCTGCTCCGGCATAATCAGCCATGCCAACGTCAGAAACCGCCTGAGCGACGATTTTGACCATTTCTGACCGGGGCGTTGCCCGGTTTTCCAAGCCAAAGGCCACGTCATCAGCCACGGTCGCCCCGACAAACTGGTTGTCAGGGTTCTGAAAGACGATCCCAACCTGTTCGCGCACGTCCCAGACCGTTTCCTGGGCCAGTTTGATCCCGTTAACGACAATCTTGGACCGGTCCATGTCGTCTGGTGCCAAAAGCCCGTTGATCAATTTCGACACCGTGGACTTGCCTGAGCCATTGTGGCCAATTAAAGCCGTCCAGGCCCCCTTCTTGATCGCAAAGCTGAGATCATCGACAGCCGGGCGCGGCGCGTCTGGATAGGTAAAAGTTACGTGTTCAAAAGCAATAATGTTGTCTTTCTCTGCACTCATGATGTCACCACCTGTATTTATAACGTTTACCCTCCATTGTATAAAAAAAGCAAAAAAAAATCATCCATGAAGAGGGATGATATTGAACCATCTAAGCTAGACTAAGGCCGAAGCCCATCATCATCGCGCTTATTCTCACTTTCATGAATAATTCTTAAAAAGTATTAAGTTTGGCAGTTATGTTTAACTAAATTAAACCAATTCCAAAACTACCATTGGAGCTGCGTCACCCTTGCGTGGCATAGCCAGCTTCAAGATACGGGTGTAACCACCGTTGCGGTCCTTGTAGCGAGGAGCAACATCAGTGAAGAGCTTTTGAAGAGCTGACTTAACAACTACTTCGTCGCCTTCTTCGTGGATATCAGCGATTTCGTTGCGTACGAATGCAGCAGCCTTTCTTCTAGCAGCCAGGTCACCGCGCTTGCCCAAAGTGATCATCTTTTCTGCAGTGCGACGTACTTCCTTAGCGCGAGCTTCGGTAGTGACGATGCGTTCGTTGATAATCAATTGGGTAGTCATTTCACGGAGCATAGCTTTTCTTTGACTACTGTCCCAACCTAATTTACGGTATGACATTAATTGTGCCTCCTTATTACAGACTAGTCTTCTTGACGAAGTGAAAGACCCAGGTCTGCTAATTTATTCTTAACTTCTTCCAATGATTTACGTCCCAAGTTACGTACGCGCATCATTTCTGCCTCTGACTTGCTGGTCAGGTCTTGCAGAGTGTTAATGCCGGCACGCTTCAAGCAGTTGTAAGAACGAACTGAGAGGTCGAGATCTTCGATCGTCATCTCGAGCTTCTTTTCCTTTTGGTCGTTCTCTTGTTCAACCATAACTTCGCCAATTTCTGAAGCAGCATCAGCTGATTCAAAGGCCTTGAAGTGTTCTACAAGGACACGAGCGGCAAAGTTGAGGGCGTCATTCGGAGCGATTGAACCATTTGTCCAAATTTCAAGAGTAAGCTTGTCAAAGTCTTCTCTCTTGCCAACCCGAGTTGATTCAACTTGGTAGTTGACCTTGTCGATTGGTGAGAAGAGTGAGTCAACTGCAATGTCACCGATTGACATGTCAGCAGTCTTGTTTTCACTTGCTGGAACGTAACCACGGCCGTTGCGCACGTCAATCCACATGTGCAGGTGGCCACCTTGAGCAATGGTACAAATGTATTGGTCCGGATTGAGAACGTCGACATCGGCGTCAGCCTTCAAATCCTCAGCAGTTACCGTTGCTGGACCTTCAACGTCAAGTTCGATCGTCTTGGTTTCATCAGTGTGAGCCTTCAATTCAAGCTTCTTCAGATTCAAGATGATCTTGGTTACGTCTTCCTTTACGCCAGGAACAGTAGTGAATTCGTGTAAAACACCATCAATCTTGACCTTCACTAAACCAGTCCCAGGAACAGAGGTCAACAAAACGCGACGGAGGGAATTCCCCAAAGTTGTACCGAACCCACGCTCCAGCGGTTCAACAACAAACTTACCGTAACTGTCTTCTTGATCCACGACGGTAATATTTGGCTTTTTAAATTCAATCATTACTGGGCCCCTTTCAAAACGCACGTCTCAAAGTAAGATTTTATTAAACACGACGACGCTTTGGTGGTCTAGAACCGTTGTGAGGAACTGGAGTAACGTCACGGATAGCAGTGATTTCCAGACCAGCGGCTTGCAGAGCACGGATTGCTGATTCACGACCAGAACCTGGACCCTTAACTGATACTTCTACGTGGTGCATGCCTTGAGCGATTGCGTTCTTAGCAGCAGCTTCAGCAGCCATTTGAGCTGCGAATGGAGTAGACTTACGGCTACCCTTGAAGCCCAAAGCACCAGCTGAAGACCAGGCAACGGCGTTACCTTGAACGTCAGTAATCATAACTAAAGTGTTGTTAAACGTTGAGTGAATGTGAGCAACGCCAGTTTCGACGTTCTTCTTCACGCGACGCTTACGAGCAGTTTTCTTTGCAGGCATCTATAAACCTCCTTATAGTAATTTTAATTAACGGCTCTTCTTGGAACCCTTGCGAGTACGTGCGTTGTTCTTAGTGTTTTGACCGCGAACAGGAAGACCACGACGGTGACGGATGCCACGGTATGAGCCAATATCAACAAGACGCTTGATGTTCATGTTGATTTCACGACGCAAGTCACCTTCAACACGGTACTTGTCTACTTCAGTACGCAGCTTTTCTTGTTGTTCTGGAGTAAGGTCCTTAGTCCGGACGTCTTCAGATACGCCTGCGTTTTCGCAAATTTCCTTTGCAGTGTGGTCGCCGATACCGAAAATGTAAGTCAAAGCGACAACGATTCTTTTATCTCTTGGTAAGTCAACACCAGCGATACGTGCCATTAGATGCACCTCCTATATCTTGAAAATTAACCTTGACGTTGCTTGTGCTTTGGATTTGCAGGGCAAATAACCATAACACGACCATGTCTCTTAATAATCTTGCAATGTTCGCACATTGGTTTAACAGATGGTCTAACCTTCATGTTTGCCTCCGTTATTATTTAATAAAACGATACGTAATTCTACCTTTAGTCAGGTCGTATGGAGAAAGCTCCACAGTTACCCGGTCCCCAGGCAGAATCCGGATGTAGTGCATCCGGATCTTGCCTGAAACATGGGCCAGAATCGTGGCGCCATTTTCCAATTCGACCTTAAACATAGCATTAGGTAAGGTATCAACTACCTTACCTTCTACTTCAATGACATCATCTTTTGCCAAAGTTGCCCCTCCGCAATCAAAACAGTCATACTTCGAAATTATAACACGTTCGAAAAAATTTGCAAACTAACTAAGCAGCTTAGTTCTTTGAGAGAACCTCGTCAATGTCTGCAAATACTTTTTCAGGTGCTTGCTCACCGTTAACAGTGTAAAGCAAGCCCTTCTTGTCATAGAACTCCTTCAATGGAGCGTTCATCTTTTCGTTAACTTCCAGCCGGTTCTTAACAACTTCAGGCTTATCGTCTTCACGTTGATAGAACTCGTGACCACCACAGCGATCGCAGGTACCTTCGACCTTAGGCTTCTTTGAAAACTTATTGTAAGTTGCGCCACAATTCTTGCACATGAACCGGGCAGATAAACGATCGATTAAAGTTTCTTCCTTGACATCAATTGAAATGACGTTAGTCAAAGGCTTGTTCAAGCGAGCAGTAATCTCTTCAAGGAGCTCTGCCTGCTTGGTCGTTCTTGGGAAGCCGTCAAGAATGAAACCATTCTTAGTGTCGTCTTGACCAAGACGTTCTTCAACAAGCTTTGCGGTAACTTCGTCTGGAACCAAATTGCCTTTGTCGATGTAAGACTTGGCTTCCAAGCCTACTGGAGTCTTGTTGGCCATCGCCTCTCTAAACATATCACCTGTGGAAATGTGCGCAATGTGATACTTGTCAACAATTTGTTCAGAAGCAGTACCCTTGCCTGCACCTGGCAGACCGAGAAGAATTAAATTAATCATTTTTATTTTTCACCTATCTAATAAAACCGGTATATTCACGTTTCATCAACAAACCGTCGATTTGGCGTGACAATTCCAGAACGACCCCGACAACAATCAACAGGCTGGTCCCACCTAAGCCAATTGAACTTGGCAGGTCCCAGATGTTGGTAGCAAGCTGTGGAAGCAAAGCTACCAAACCCAGATAAACGGACCCAACTGTTGAAAGCTTGAGCAGCATCTGTGACATATATTTCTCAGTGTCCTTGCCTGGCCACACGCTAGGAATATATGCACCCTGTTTAGTTAAGTTTTCTGCTAGCTTCTCAGGATTTACCTGAACGAAGGCGTAAAAGAAAGTAAATAAGATAATGAGAAGGGTGTAGATGATTGCACCCGGAGTCGTCTGCAAGCTAAAGATAGTCGATAAGACGTGGTACCAATTGGCATCACCGTACTTGCCTTGGAAAGCCATCAGAATCGTGGCTGGCGTAACGATGAATGAACTGGCGAAGATAACTGGAATAACGCCAGAGACGTTAACCTTTAATGGTAGAAAACTTTCTGATCCGCTTTTCGTCGCTCTTCTCGTATATTGAATCGGAATCCGACGATCAGCTTGTTCAACCCAGGTAACGAATTTCGTTACCAATAAAATTGCGACAATAAGCGCAACGAAGAACGCAATCCCTTGCCAGCGATCACTCGCTGAGTTGTTGATCACTTGGTCTCTCCAGACTTCGTAAAGTCCGCCTGGCAGACGAGCAATAATCCCCGCGAAGATAATCACTGAAACGCCATTGCCTAAGCCTTTATCAGTGATTTCATCACCAAGCCAAGTCAACAGGAAGGTCCCGGCCGTCATGATAATCCCGATTTCAACATAGGTTTGCCAGTTTTGGGTCTTAACGAGCCCGAAACTAGACAGGGCGTTAAAGCCCAAGGTAATCCCGACACTTTGCACAAAGGCAACCACCAAGGTCAGGTAGCGGGTGACCTGGTTGGTCTTCCGCCGGCCGACTTCCCCTTGCTTGCCCCATTCAACCAGCGTCGGCACAATGTCCATTTGCAGCAGTTGAATGACGATTTGTGCGGTGATGTATGGCGAAACCCCCAATGAGAAGATTGAGTAGTTGTCCAAGCCACCACCAGAAACAGTATCAAGCACTGAAACAAGCCCCGTGTTGGCGACTTGCGTCAATGATTTGGCATTTATCCCCGGTACGGTGATGTTGGCACCGATGCGGTAAAGTACAAGGATAAACAAAGTATAGAAAAGCTTATTTCTAATTTCCTTATCCTTGAAGGCGTTCTTCAAGGTTGAAAACATTAGATCACCTCTACAGTGCCGCCAGCTGCTTCAATAGCCTTCTTAGCAGCTTCTGAAACCTTGTTAACCTTTACAGTCAACTTAACGTTCAATTCTCCCTTGCCCAGAACCTTAACGCCGGACAATTGCTTCTTAACCAAGCCCTTTTCCTTAAGAGCAGCAAAGTCAACTACGCTGCCTTCTTCGAACTTGTTCAAGTCTGCAAGGTTTACAACAGCGTATTCCTTGCGGTTGATGTTCTTGAAACCACGCTTAGGCATAGTTCTGAACAGTGGCATTTGACCACCTTCAAAGCCCAAGCGAGTGTTACCGCCTGAACGAGCGTGTTGACCCTTTTGACCACGACCTGAAGTCTTACCGAAGCCACTTGAAGTACCACGGCCGACACGCTTTCTAGCGCGACGTGAACCTTCGGATGGGTGTAATTCATTAAGTTTCATTAAATTGGACCCTCCTTGATTTAATCGTTAACTTCTTCTACAGAAATTAAGTGAGCAATTTTCATCAGCGCGCCACGAGTAGCAGCGTTGTCTGGTTGGACAACAGTACTGTTAACCTTGCCTAAGCCAAGAGCTTTAACAACCTTTTTTTGTTCAGGCAGACGGTGGGCAACACTTCTAGTTAAAGTAATCTTTAAATCTGTCATCTATAATCTCCCTAATCTTGCAAGCTCTTTGCGCTTTCGCGAAGCTTAAGAACATCTTCACGAGTCTTCAACTTCTTCAGGCCGTCAATAGTGGCACGAATTACGTTGATTGGAGTGTTTGAACCCAAAGACTTGGAAGTAACGTCGCCGACACCAGCCATGTCCATCACGATACGTACGGCACCACCAGCGGCAATACCTGAACCAGCTTCAGCAGGCTTAAGCAGAACGTTACCTGAGCCGTAGTGGCCAATTACTTCGTGAGGAATAGTAGTACCAACAGTTGGAACGAAGATCATGTTCTTCTTGCCGGCTTCTACTGCTTTGCGGATAGCTTCTGGAACTTCAGTAGCCTTACCAGTACCGAAGCCAACATGACCCTTCTTGTCACCAACGACAACTAAGGCAGCAAATCTTTGACGGCGACCACCCTTGACAACCTTGGTAATGCGGTTGATAGCAACCAATTGGTCTTCGATGTCGTCCTTGTTTCTACGATTTCTTGAATCGTTGCGGTTTGCCATGTGTTAATCTCCTTTCCTAGAATTCCAAGCCGTTTTCACGAGCTGCGTCAGCCAAAGCTTCTACACGACCGTGGTAGATGTAGCCACCTCTGTCGAATACAACTTCGCTGATGCCCTTGGCCTTACCAGCTTCAGCAATGGCCTTGCCGACTTGCTTAGCTTGTTCTACCTTGGTTGCATCCTTTGAAACTGACTTATCTAAAGTTGAGGCACTTGCAAGCGTGACACCCGCTACGTCATCAATCAATTGAGCGTAGATGTTAGTGTTTGAACGAAAAACACTCAAGCGTGGGCACTCAGCAGTACCAGAAATCTTACCGCGAACACGTCTGTGGCGCTTTAAGCGCAACTTGTTTTTATCTGGTTTTGAAATCACAATTTCACCTCAAAATTTTCTATTACTTACCAGTCTTACCTTCCTTGCGGCGAACGAATTCGTCAACGTAGCGGATACCCTTGCCCTTGTATGGTTCAGGTGAACGTACGGCACGAATTTCAGCTGCAAATTGGCCGACTACTTGCTTTGAAATGCCTTCTACGGAGACGTCAGTTGCTGATGATGCAGAAACAGTAACGCCTTCTGGGGCCTTCATTTCAACTGGGTGTGAGTAACCAACGTTAAGAGTCAAGACGTTGTTCTTGACAGTTGCACGGTAACCAACACCGATCAGCTTCAAGTCCTTCTTGTAGCCCTTAACGACACCTTCGATCATGTTAGCCAGGTTGGCTCTCATAGTACCGTGAAGTGCCTTGTCGTCTTCGTTTGAACGTGAGAAGTGAATTTCACCATCTACTTCTTCAAACTTGATACGTGGGTCGAATTCTCTAGTCAATTCACCCTTTGGGCCCTTAACAGTAATTTCATCACCATTCTTGGTAACAGTGACACCTTCAGGGACCTTAATTGCTTTTAAACCAATACGGCTCATCTAGTTTCTCCTTCCTGTCAAGAATTACCAAACGTAGGCGATTACTTCGCCACCGATATGCTTTTCTCTAGCTTCCTTGTCGGTAAGGATACCAGCTGAAGTTGAGACAATTGCAATACCCAAGCCGTTCAATACCTTTGGCAGGTTGTCGGCTGATACGTAGTTTCTCAAGCCTGGCTTTGAGATACGCTTCAAACCGGAGATAACGCGTTCGCCGTTTGGACCGTACTTCAAGAAGACCTTGATCACACCTTGCTTGCCGTCTTCAGTTACTTCGTAATCCTTGATGAAGCCTTCTTGCTTAAGAATTTCCGCAAGTGACTTCTTAATGTTTGATGCAGGGATTTCTACTGAATCATGCTTAGCCATGTTGGCGTTTCTGATTCTAGTCAAAAAGTCTGCGATTGGGTCAGTCAATACCATCTATGCTATCCTCCTTACCGATTTACCAGCTAGCCTTCTTAAGACCAGGAATTTGGCCTTTGTGTCCCAATTCCTTCAAGCAAATGCGGCACAAACCAAACTTGCGGTAAACTGAGTGTGGACGACCACAACGTTCGCAGCGAGTGTATTCACGTGAAGAAAACTTTGCAGGACGGTGATTTCTTACCTTTTGTGATGTCTTAGCCATGTATGTCCTCCAAATTACTTAGCAAATGGCATGCCAAATTGAGTCAAAAGTTCACGAGCTTCTTCATCAGTTTGAGCAGTAGTTACGATAACGATATCCAAACCTCTGGTACGGTTAACCTTATCGAAGTCGATTTCTGGGAAGATCAATTGTTCCTTGATACCCAAAGTGTAGTTGCCACGGCCGTCAAATGAACGAGTTGAAACACCACGGAAGTCACGAACACGTGGAAGGGATACGTTGATCAGCTTGTTCAAGAAGTCGTACATTCTGTCGCCTCTAAGAGTTACCTTAGCACCGATAGACATGCCTTCACGCAAACGGAAGTTGGCGATTGACTTCTTAGCCTTAGTGATCAAAGGCTTTTGACCTGAGATCAAAGTCAATTCTTCAACAGCTTCGTCAAGGTTCTTAGCGTTGGCAACGGCGTCACCAACACCCATGTTCAAGACGATCTTGTCGATCTTTGGCACTTGCATGCTTGAAGTGTAGTTGAACTTCTTAGTCAATGCAGGAGCGATTTCTTCGTTGTATTTAGTTGCAAAACTATTAGCCATTAGTGTCCTCCTTCCCTAAATTAATCCTTGTTGCTTTCAGCTTTAGCAATAACTTTTACGTTGGAAGCGTGAATTGAACCTTCAGTTTCAACTACGCCACCGTTAGCGTTGGCAGCAGATGGCTTGGTAGCCTTCTTGATCATGTTAACGCCCTTAACGACAACGCGGTTCTTCTTAACGTTTACTGAAAGTACAGTACCTTCCTTGCCCTTTTCTGAGCCGGCAATTACCTTTACCTTGTCACCAGTTTTTACGAACATTCGCTTAACTCTCCTTTTACAATACTTCAGGGGCAAGTGAAACGATCTTCATGAAGTCCCCTTCACGGAGTTCACGTGCAACTGGCCCGAAAATACGAGTACCACGAGGGCTCTTGTCAGCGTTGATGATAACAGCTGCGTTTTCGTCAAACTTGATGTATGAACCATCAGCACGGCGAGCGCCTGACTTAGTTCTAACGATAACGGCCTTAACGACGTCACCCTTCTTTACAACACCACCTGGCGTTGCTTGTTTAACAGCTGCGACAACAATGTCACCGATGTTACCGGTCTTGCGCTTGGAACCGCCCATAACGCGGATAACCAGCAATTCACGTGCACCGGAGTTGTCAGCTACCTTCAAACGGCTTTCAGTTTGAATCACTATTAAATCCTCCCTTAGCTAATCCGCAAATTAAACAGATTTCTTTACAATATCAACCAAGCGGAAACGCTTAGTACGTGATAATGGACGGGTTTCCATGATACGAACAATGTCGCCTACCTTGGCTTCGTTGTTTTCGTCCATAGCGTAAAACTTCTTTGAGTAACGAGTACGCTTGCTGTAAACAGGGTGGTTCTTGTAGGTGTCAACTACAACAACGATAGTCTTGTCCATCTTGTCTGAAACAACGCGGCCTTGGTATACGTGGCGACGGTTTCTTTCATTTGATTCGCTCAAGTTAGTATCTCCCTTCCACTAGTTTTGTTCTAATTCTTTTTCGCTCAATACAGTCTTGATACGAGCGATGTTCTTACGGACTTGGCTCAAGCGAGCGGTGTTTTCTAATTGACCGGTAGCTTGTTGGAAACGCAAGTTGAACAATTCTTCCTTGTATTGCTTTTCCTTTGCCAACAATTCATCAGCTGATAATGCTCTGATTTCCTTAGTCTTCATTAGATGCGCCACCTACTTCCTGGTCTTTCTTAACGAACTTGCACTTGATTGGAAGCTTGCTTGCTGCGAGGCGCATAGCTTCACGAGCAGTTTCTTCTGAAACGCCACCAATTTCGAACAAGATCTTTTCTCTCTTAACTACGGCTACCCAACCTGCTGGTGCACCTTTACCGGAACCCATACGTACACCAACACCCTTGGCAGTGTATGACTTTTGAGGGAAGATTCTGATCCAAACCTTACCGCCACGCTTCATGTAACGAGTCATAGCGACACGGGCAGCTTCGATTTGACGGTTGGTAATCCAGTGAGATTCTTGTGCTTGCAGACCGTATTCACCGAAAGCGATGGTCTTGCCACCCTTGGCAGCACCACGCATCTTACCACGGAATTCACGACGGTGTTTTACACGCTTTGGTACTAAAGGCATTACTTGTTACCTCCCTTTGAACGCTTAGCAGGTTGATTCTTGCGACCTGGCAAAATTTCGCCACGGTTGATCCAAACCTTAACACCGATTTCGCCATAGGTAGTAAATGCGTTTACCCATGCGTAGTCGATGTCAGCTCTTAAAGTATGAAGTGGAACACTGCCTTCAGTGTGCCATTCACGACGAGCCATGTCAGCACCGTTCAGACGGCCGGCAGTTTGAATCTTCACACCCTTGGCACCAGCACGCATAGTACGTTGTGCAGCTTGACGGCTGGCACGACGGAATGCGATACGAGCTTCAAGTTGACGAGCGATGCTGTCAGCAACGAGCTTGGCGTCAAGATCAGGCTTCTTGATTTCAACGATGTTGATGTGAACTTGCTTGTTAGTCAAAGCGTTGATTTCCTTGTTCAAGGCTTCAACTTCAGCGCCGCCCTTACCGATAACCATACCAGGACGAGCGGTGTGGATAGCGATGTTAACGCGGTTTGCAGCACGTTCGATTTCTACAGTTGATACGGAGGCATCCTTCAACTTTTCATCGAGGAACTTTCTGATGCGAAGGTCTTCGTTTAAAGTTTCTTTGTAGCCTCTTGCAGCGTACCATTTAGCTTCCCAGTCGCGGTTGACACCCAGACGGAAACCAATTGGGTTAATCTTTGAACCCATTCAAATACCTCCCTAATTAATCGTTCAATTCTGAAACTACAACAACTACGTGGCTAGTTCTCTTGTTGATTGGAGAAGCTGAGCCCTTAGCCCGTGGACGGAATCTCTTCAAAGTAGCACCTTCGTTTACGTAAGCTTCTGATACGTAAAGGTTTGCACTTTCAAGATCGTAGTTGTGTTCTGCGTTGGCAACTGCTGAACGCAGAACCTTTTCAACGATTGGGGAAGCAGCTTTTGGCGTAAACTTCAAAATTGCCAATGCTTCAGCAACGCTCTTACCCCGGATCAAGTCGACAACGAGACGAGCCTTTCTTGGGGCGATGCGAACAGTTCTTGCTTCAGCTCTAGCTGAACTAATTTGTTCTGCCATTTATTGTTTCTCCTTCCTTTACTTAGTAGCCTTGTCGTCAGTCTTGTGACCGCGGAAGGTTCTAGTTGGTACGAATTCGCCCAGCTTGTGACCTACCATGTCTTCAGTAACGTAAACTGGAACGTGCTTTCTACCGTCGTAAACAGCGATAGTCAACCCTACAAAAGAAGGGAAAATAGTTGAACGACGTGACCAAGTCTTGATAACTTGCTTCTTTTCAGCAGCTTGTTGTTCGTCAACCTTCTTCAAAAGGTGGGCGTCTGCGAAAGGACCCTTTTTAATACTACGGCTCATTGATTTACCCCCTTCTCTTACTTGCGACCCTTACGGTGACGGATGATTAACTTCTCGCTAGCCTTCTTGGTGTCTCTAGTCTTGATACCACGTGACTTCTTGCCCCATGGAGTCATTGGTTGAGGACGACCAACAGGTGCCTTACCTTCACCACCACCGTGTGGGTGGTCGTTAGGGTTCATTACGGAACCACGAGATTGTGGACGCTTGCCCATCCAACGTGAACGACCAGCCTTACCGATGTTGATCAGTGAGTGTTGTTCGTTGCCGACTTCACCAACAGTTGCACGGCATTCTGAAAGAATTTCGCGAACTTCGCCGGATTGCAGACGAACTTGAGTGTACTTGCCGTCAACACCAACTACCAGAGCTGAAGTACCAGCACTACGAGCAACTTGGCCGCCCTTGCCTGGCTTCAATTCGATGTTGTGGATTGCCGTACCAGTTGGGATGTTCTTCAATGGAAGTGCGTTACCAACCTTGATGTCGGCGTTTTCGCCTGATTCTACGAAAGCACCTACTTCCAAGCCCTTAGGAGCCAGGATGTAAGCCTTGGTACCATCAGTGTAGTGGAGCAATGCGATGTTAGCTGAACGGTTTGGGTCGTATTCAATTGCGACAACCTTAGCCTTGGCGTTGTCCTTAACACGCTTGAAATCGATGATACGGTATTGTTGCTTGTGACCACCACCACGGTGTCTTACAGTAATGTGACCGTATGAGTTGCGACCTGCAGTCTTTGACTTAGAAGCAAGCAAAGTCTTTTCAGGCTTTGACTTAGTGATTTCTGCAAAGTCAGAAGAAGTCATATTACGACGACCGTTTGATGTTGGCTTGTAAACTTTAATAGCCAATTGACTGACCTCCTAATTACTTTTCTTCGTTTTCGTCTTTGAAAATCTTGATGTCGTTTGAGTCTTCAGTTAAAGCGACGATCGCCTTTCTGCGACGAGCGGTGTTGCCGAAGTAACGACCAACGCGCTTTTGCTTGCCGCGAACGTTCATGATGTTCACAGACTTAACCTTAACATCGAAGATTTCTTCGATAGCGTCACGTACTTGAGTCTTGGTAGCAGTTAAGGCCACGTCGAAAGTGTACTTCTTGCTGTCCATCAAGTCAGTTGACTTTTCAGTGATAACAGGTCTTAAGATAATGTCGCGTGCGTCCATTAAGCCAATACCTCCTCAATCTTCTTAACGTCGTCTTGAGTCATAACGAGCTTGTCGTAGTTAACAGCGTCTTCTACGTTCAAGCTGTTTACTGGAACAACCTTAACCTTTGGCAGGTTCTTAGCTGAAAGTTGAACGTTCTTGTCGTCTGAAACAACCAGAACCTTGCCTTCAAGCTTCAAGCCGTTCAAGATTGCAACGAAGTCCTTAGTCTTTGGAGCTGCCATAGTCAGCTTGTCCAAAACTACCAGGTTTTGGTCCAAAACCTTTTGGGACAGAACTGACTTGATAGCCAACCGGCGTTGCTTTCTTGGCATGCTGTAAGCGTAGGAACGTGGAGTAGGCCCAAAGACGATACCACCGCCGCGCCATTGTGGAGCACGGATAGAGCCTTGACGAGCACGGCCAGTACCCTTTTGTCTCCAAGGTTTCTTGCCGCCGCCGCGAACAGCGGATCTGTTTCTCACCTTTGAGGTACCTTGACGCTTGCCAGCTCTTTGTCTGATGATTGCATCAAAAACAACAGCTTCGTTTGGTTCAACGCTGAATACGTTGTCGTTCAAAGCAACTTCGCCAGCTTGGTTGCCGTTTTGATCCATAAGTTTGAAATTAGTCATTCGAGTCCTCCTTCCTAGTCGTTAGCCTTTGAAGCTGACTTAACAACGATCAATGAGTTCTTAGCACCAGGTACGTTACCCTTGATCATCAAAACATTCTTGTCAGCTACAACCTTTTCTACTACTAAGTTTTCAATAGTAACAGTCTTCACGCCCATGTGACCTGGCAACTTCTTGCCCTTTGGCACGCGGTTGATGATTGAACCCATTGAACCTGGGATTCTGTGGTAGCGTGAGCCGTGAGTTTCTGGGCCACGTGATTGGTGGTGGCGCTTGATGTTACCTTGGTAGCCATGACCTCTTGAAGTACCAGTAACGTTGACAACGTCACCTTCCTTGAACGTATCCACAGTAACTTCTGAGCCGACTTCATAGTCCTTAAGCTCAACACCGCGGATTTCCCGAATGAAGCGCTTAGGTGAAGTCTTTGCCTTTGCAGCATGACCTTGTTCTGGCTTGTTGCTCAAAACTTCACGCTTGTCTTGGTAGCCCAATTGAACTGCTTCGTAACCGTCGTTTTCAACAGTCTTAACTTGCAAAACAACGTTAGGAGTTGCTTCAATAACAGTTACTGGAACAAGGATACCGTCTTTAGTGAAGATTTGAGTCATGCCAACTTTTCTTCCTAAGATTCCTTTGGTCATGATTACACCTCTTTCTATTTAAAATTAAAGCTTGATTTCGATGTCTACACCGCTTGGCAGGTCGAGCTTCATCAATGAGTCAACCGTCTTTGGGGTTGGGTTCAAGATGTCGATCAACCGCTTGTGGGTCCGCATTTCGAATTGTTCACGTGAGTCCTTGTTCATGTGTGGTGAACGCAGAACAGTGAACAAAGTTCTTTCAGTTGGAAGTGGAACTGGACCTGAGATTTCAGCGCCAGTCCGCTTTGCAGTGTCCACAATCTTTGCTGCAGATTCATCGAGAATGCTGTGTTCGTAAGACTTTAATCTAATACGAATTTTTTCGTTTGCCATCTAATTACCTCCTATACGTCTTCTTTAAATAAGATGACTAGCTCGGCGAAAATTTCCTGCACAACCACTGTGGCAATGCAGCCTGGTGTGCCGCAACCTTCCGCGTCAAAGCTGACTACATATTGCCCATGACGGGGTCTCCCCCGTCAAAAGCACTTTATCTAGTATAAGGCCTCACGCCTTAAATAGCAAGGGTTTAGCCCAACTTTTTTGAAAAAAGTCTCGAAAATATCGTTAGACTTTAGAAATACAATTTTCTCTAAGTACTTATTCTACCATAGTGGTAAAATGTAAGCGTAAATAAAACGCCTAATTTTAATTAATGGAGAAAATCATGAAAAGAAGAAAGTTATTTATGTTACTTGGATTGATTGGGATGCTAGCTCAGTATTATCCCCAATCTAAAGTATTAGCAGCCGAGCAAAATATTTCTCAAGATAATCCGTCAAACTACCAAACTTTCACTCCAAGCACACAGCAAAATAGTACAACTGTAAATCCTAATTTGTTTACTACACAATTTAATACCGTAAAAGGAAATTTAGGTGTTGCCAAGGTTTGGATCTCGGGCGGAGAGATTTATCTTTTACTCAAAGTTACAAACCCAATTTTTCCAGTTTATCATGTGACTGGAACAATCAATGTTCACTACTATGCTACAGGTAAAAAGCGCGCTTATAATAGATACTTTGAATTTTCAGGGTTTGGTAGTCTAAATAAGAATTGGACCTATCATCATAAATATAACACCAAAAGACATGGTCAGGTTGTTGTGACAGGTGAGCTCAACGGTAATTTTGGTGAAATTAGTTTTCCACATACCGCTTTTTAATTCTGTTGGAGAGTTTTTTTATGAAAATAGATAAAGTAGCTGAGATAAAATGGATCCTAGATAGTATAAATAAACTGCCCCGCAACAATGCTAACAAACTATGTTTAAACAAATCTAAGTTGATTTCCTTTCGCGTCATAAAAAAGAGCTACCTAAAAGTTTATGTTCCAAATTGCGATCTTTTCATCGCAGTCATGCAGCGACTGGGTATGATGGGGACATACTTTTCAATCGATCTAGGTCCCTTCCAAGCCCCAGCATATAAAGACAAAATTGCTTATATACTCATTTCTGATTATGACGACAATGAAATTAATCACCCTTTTAATTTCTATGGTGGTGATGGCCAGATTGTCAGCCAAAAGCAGGTGAAAGAATTCGATTTGATTTTGCAGAATCTAAGAGAAACAATTTCTTCATTAATGTACCATCCAACCAAGAGCCACAAATTCATCATCTATCCCCAGTCAAAAGATGACTTCTTAACAACTATGAATGCCTTAGGTAAGGTTGGAGCCTATTTTTCCTTCGACTTTTTGAAATATCGCGCACCAGAACCAGGCTATGAGGATTCTTACGCCCGTATCATCGTCATCGACTACGATCAAAATTGGAGTGAGAACGCACAAGACTTTCAATAAATGCAAAAAGGTCACCCTCAATTAAGAGGCTGACCTTTTTGTAATATGATGATATACTTAAAGAAGAAATGTAACATATTTAATTTGTAATGAAGGAAAATATGAAAGTGGAAACTTTGGAAATATTGCTTTTCCACGTACCGCTTTTTAATTATGGATCAAACACAAATTAACGAGCTACAGTGGATGCTTCAATATATTAAGAATGGGATACCGTCTCTGAGGTATCAAGCATCTGATTGCAATGCAGCCTTTACCCTCAAATCACAACACGATCTAAAACTCTTCTTATCCTTTCTAGGATCAATCGGAGCCTACTTCACCTTCGATTTTGAAGTTGATCATCCCCTCGTATTCGAATCGAATAATGCGCTCGTAGTTCTTGATAATTTTGACAAAAATTGGCGTCAACATCCACGGAACTACTACTATGGACAAGGAAAGGCAATGAGTCAAGATCAGATTGCCGAGTTGCAAGCTCTCCTGGAATATGCCAAGTCTTTATCCCCATCGCTAACTTACGAGATTATTGAAGGCGATAAATTTGATCTTCGTCTTCAATCTGAAACAGATTTCCTTTACTGTATTTCCTTTTTAGGTCAGATTGGAGCCTACTTTGCTTTCGATTTTGACATTGACCATGACGACTATGATCTCGTTCCTGAGTCCGAACACCAAACCGACTACGCCCGCATCATCGTCATTGACTACGATCCAAACTGGCGTGAGCACGCACCAGACTTTCAATAAACACCAAAGCAGCCAGCTTCTCAATTGAAGCTGGCTGCTTTTTTCAAAAAAAGAGCCGCTAGATCAACTAGCGGCTCGATTAAAACTTGCGTTTTAACTACCTTTTAAATTTCGCCTCGAGTTCGAAATCAAAAGCATGTTTATTTTGATCTAAAATCTAGAAACTAAGCGTTGCCACCGCGCTTCTTGATGATTTCAGCTTGGATTGACTTAGGACATGGTGAGTAGTGGTCCATAACCATCGTGAAAGTACCACGGCCTTGAGTTGATGAACGCAGGGTGGTTGCGTAGCCGAACATTTCGGACAATGGAACCATCGCGTTGATAACCTTGGCACCGGCACGGTCAGTCATACCTTCCATTTGGCCACGGCGGGCAGTGATTGAGCCCATAACGTCACCGAGGTATTCTTCTGGAGCGATGACTTGAACCTTCATGATTGGTTCAAGAACAACAGCACCAGCCTTTGAAGCAGCGTTCTTCAAAGCGAGTGATGCGGCAACCTTGAAGGCAGCTTCAGATGAGTCGACTTCGTGGTATGAACCGTCGTACAGCTTAGCCTTAACGTCGATCAATGGGTAACCAGCCAGAACGCCGTTCTTCATGGCTTCTTGCAGACCTGCGTCAACTGATGGGATGTATTCACGAGGAACGACACCACCGACGATTGCGTCTTCGAATTCGTAGCCTTCGCCTGGGTTTGGAGTAAATTCGATCCAAACGTCACCGTATTGACCCTTACCACCGGATTGACGAACGAACTTACCTTGAGCCTTAGCTGGTTGAGTGAAGGTTTCACGGTAGGCAACTTGTGGTTCACCGATAGTCGCTTCAACGTTGAATTCGCGCTTCATACGTTCAACCATGATGTCCAAGTGAAGTTCACCCATCCCGGAGATCAAAGTTTCACCAGTTTCTGGGTTGGTTTCAGCACGGAAGGTTGGGTCTTCTTCAGTCAGCTTTTGCAAAGCAACGTCCATCTTGTCACGGTCGGCCTTTGACTTAGGTTCAACTGAAACTTGGATAACTGGAGCAGGAATGTCCAGGCTTTCCAGAATCAATGGGTGGTCTGGGTCAGTCAGAGAGTCACCAGTAGTGGTGTTCTTCAAACCGATGGCACCAGCGATGTCACCTGAGAAGACTTCTGGAATTTCAGTCCGTGAGTTGGCGTGCATTTGCAACAGACGACCAACACGTTCACGTTGGTTCTTAGATGCGTTCAAAACGTATGAACCTGATTGCAATGAACCAGTGTAGACACGGATGAAGGTCAAACGACCAACGAATGGGTCAGTAGCGATCTTGAAGGCCAAAGCTGCGAATGGCTTGTTGTCGTCAGCCAGCAGTTCAACTTCGTTGCCGTCCTTGTCGTGAGCAACGTATGGCTTAACGTCAAGTGGTGATGGCAGGTAGTCGATCACGCCGTCAAGCATCATTTGCACACCCTTGTTCTTGAAGGCTGAACCAGCAAAGACTGGGAAGGCCTTCAGGTCCAAAGTTGCGCGGCGCAAAGCAGCCTTAAGTTCTTCGTTAGTGATTTCTTCACCGCCAAGGAACTTTTCCATGATGTCGTCGTCAACTTCAGCGATCTGTTCGATCATTTCTTCACGACGGCTTTCGGCTTCTTCCTTGTATTCGTCAGGAACTGGAATAGTGTCCCAGTTTGAGCCAAGCTTGTCTTCGTCGTAAACATCGGCAACCATGTCGAACAGGTCGATAACGCCTTCGAATTGGTCTTCAGCACCGATAGGCATTTGAACGGCGATGGCGTTGGCGTTCAGACGTTCATGCAAAGTCTTGACTGAGTAGTCGAAGTTGGCACCGATCTTGTCCATTTTGTTAACGAAGACGATCCGTGGAACACCGTAGTTTTCAGCTTGACGCCAAACGTTTTCAGTTTGTGGTTCAACACCTGATTGAGCGTCCAGCACAGTAACGGCACCGTCAAGGACACGCAGTGAACGTTCAACTTCGATAGTGAAGTCAACGTGCCCTGGGGTGTCGATGATGTTGATCCGGTAGTTCTTCCATTGCGCAGTAGTGGCAGCGGAAGTGATCGTGATCCCACGTTCCTTTTCTTCGTCCATCCAGTCCATTTGTGAGTCACCTTCGTGAGTTTCACCAATCTTGTGGATCTTACCAGTGTAGTAAAGGATACGTTCAGTGGTAGTGGTCTTACCGGCGTCGATGTGCGCCATGATACCGATGTTGCGAGTCTTCTCTAATGAGAATTCACGTTTGTTAGCCATAATTATTTATCTCCTTAGATAACGAACACTAGATTAGAAACGGTAGTGAGCGAAGGCACGGTTGGCTTCTGCCATGCGGTGCACGTCTTCACGCTTCTTAACGGCTGAACCAGTGTTGTTTGAGGCATCGATCAATTCGTTTGCCAAACGTTCATCCATAGTGTGTTCGTTACGCAGGCGGGAGTATGAAACGAGCCAACGCAATGCCAGAGTAGTTTGTCTTTCTGGACGAACTTCTACAGGAACTTGGTAGTTAGAACCACCGATACGGCGAGCCTTAACTTCCAAAACTGGCTTAACGTTGTTCATAGCTTCTTCAAAGACTTCCATTGGTTCCTTGCCAGTCTTGTCCTTGATGATTTCAAAAGCATCGTACAAGATTGATGAAGCTTGAGCTCTCTTACCATCCTTCATCAAGTGGTTGATCAGCTTAGTAACCAGCTTTGAGTTGTAAACTGGGTCTGCTAAAACGTCTCTCTTTGAAACATGACCTTTTCTTGGCATTATTTAGTCCTCCTTTAACCCTTCTTAGCGCCGTACTTAGAACGACCTTGCTTTCTACCGTCAACACCAGCAGTGTCGAGTGCGCCACGAACGATGTGGTAACGTACACCAGGAAGGTCCTTTACACGGCCCCCACGAATCAGAACAACTGAGTGTTCTTGCAGGTTGTGGCCTTCACCTGGGATGTAGGCAGTAACTTCAGTCAAGTTGGACAGACGTACACGAGCGTACTTACGCAAAGCTGAGTTAGGCTTCTTTGGCGTCATAGTACCGACACGGGTAGCAACCCCACGCATTTGTGGTGCTGGGTTGAAGACTTGTTCCTTCTTCATGCTGTTGTAGCTGTAGTTCAAAGCTGGTGACTTTGACTTAGTCGTCTTTGAGTGACGGCCTTTTCTAACCAATTGATTAATGGTTGGCATTAACTAGTTCCTCCTAAAATTAATTATCATTTTGTTCACATATCCGGGAGTTTCTTTTTATTCACGCTCCGGACTAATCTTCAAAACATACATCTGATATTGTACTCCAAATATCTGTCAAAGCAAAGCTTTTTCCAAAAACTTTTTCCGCGCTTTTTTCGGTAAAAAACAGTTAAAAATGCGTACTAGTAAGTGAGGTGATAAAAATGACAATTCTTTTAACATTTATGCTTGGCCTGTCGGCGGCGCTCGCGGCCGCGGCCTTTTATTGGAAGTACCTGGCTGATGAAGCAATTGCTGCTTTTGACTTGGCGGATTTTTCCACTGCAAAAAAAAGGCTGCAGCTGAGCCTTCCTTTTGGCCTGGCCATCAGCTGCTGCCTGGTCCGGCAGAATTATGTTTCCTGCTCCTTGCTGGCCTGCGATCTGGCTTTCTTTTCCTTTCTCAGCCTCCTGGCTACCAGCGATGCCTTTGAGAATTCCTACCTGACCGTGCTGCTGCTCCCGCCGCTAGTCCTGGCCTTCAGCCGGCACTTATTTCTGCCGCTGAATCCTGCCGGATCCCTCTCTGCCCTGCTGCTGCTCTTCCTCCTGGCCGGCTTGGCCTTTCTGGAAAAAATGGGCAGCGGCGACGTCTGGTTCTACGCGATCATCGCTGCTGCCCTTTCGCCGCTCGCAGCCACGAGAACCCTGCTGGCCGGCTGCCTGCTCTGTCTCTTGATCAACTTAACGGATTGGCGCTTGCATGAACCGCTGCCTTTTTTGCCCTATCTTTTCGTCGGCTTGGGCATTCAGGCGCTGATTTTCTGACAACAAAAAAGACGCCTTTCGGCGTCTTTTTGACTAATCACTAGCTTTTGAAACTGCAGCGCTTAGTTATTGCTTTCTTCTTTGTTGTCTTCGTCTTTCATTTGCTTTTCAAGATCAGCAATTGAGTAGACGGAATCAGGCTGTTGGACATCAGCTTGTGGTTCTTCGTTGCGGTAGATTGGCATGCCAGTCCCGGCAGGAATGATCTTACCGATGATGACGTTTTCCTTAAGCCCCAGCAATGGGTCGTTCTTGCCGCGGATTGAAGCGTCAGTCAGAACGCGGGTAGTTTCCTGGAATGATGCGGCTGACAGGAAACTGTTGGTTTCCAGGGCAGCCTTGGTGATCCCGAGGATGTCCGCTTGAGCAGTAGCTGGGATGCCACCGCTGATGATAACGTCACGGTTACGGTCACGGAATTCAGCGATATCCATGACTTCACCTGGCAGGATGTTGGTTTCGCCTGGGTCAAGCACGCGAACCTTTTGCAGCATTTGTCTGGTCAAGACTTCGGCATGCTTGTCGGCCAGGTCAACACCCTGAGTCCGGTATGACTTCTGAACTTCGGCCAAGATGTATTCTTCAGTGGTCAAAGTGTCGGTTACCTTGATCAATTCCTTAGGGTCGATAGAACCTGGGATCAGCTTGTCACCACGGTGGATGACATCGCCAACCTTAACGGCTGGCTTAGCCGTGTAAGGAATAGTGTAGCTTCTGGTATCGATCTTGCCCTTAACGGTGATTTCTTGCAAGTGTTCAGCCGCGTTGCTTTCGATTGAGTCAACAACGCCGTCAACTTCAGAGATGATCGCGCGACCCTTAGGGTTGCGGGCTTCAAACAATTCTTGAACACGAGGAAGACCCTGAGTGATGTCTTCTGCACCGGCAACACCACCGGAGTGGAAAGTCCGCAGAGTCAGCTGGGTACCTGGTTCACCGATTGATTGTGCGGCAACGGTCCCGACTGCTTCACCGATTTCAACTTCTTCGCCAGTAGCCAGGTTGCGGCCGTAGCACTTCCGGCAAACGCCGTGTGAAGTGTTGCAAGTCAGGATTGAACGGATTTGGACTTCCTTGACGCCAGCATCGCAAATCTTGTGGGCCATTTCTTCGTCCATCAAAACGCCCTTGCCGCAGATGATTTCCCCGGTGTTAGGGTCCTTGACTGAACGGTTGGTGAAACGACCAACCAAACGGTCGTAGAGAGATTCGATCAAGCCAGCATCCTTGTCCACGATTGCCCGGGCAGTGATGCCGCGGTCAGTGCCACAGTCATCTTCACGAATGATAACGTCCTGGGCAACGTCGACCAGACGACGGGTCAGATAACCAGACTGGGCGGTCTTCAAGGCCGTGTCAGTCATCCCCTTGCGGGCACCGTGAGTGGACATGAACAGTTCCAGAACGGTCAAGCCTTCCTTGAAGTTTGAAATAACTGGGATTTCAAACAGCTCACCTGATGGAGTAGCCATCAAGCCACGCATACCAGCCAGCTGGGTAAAGTTGGAGATGTTACCACGGGCACCAGACTGCTGCATGACTGAGATTGGGTTGCGAGGGTCGTTGAATTCAGCAATTTCTTTTTGAACTTCGTCCTTGCATTCAGTCCAGATTCTGATGACGTTGTCGTGACGTTCCTTGTCTGACAGCTGACCGTGACGGAACATCTTGGAAACCTGCTTAACCTGCTTGCGGGCCTTGGCAACCAAAGCATCCTTGGTCTTGGTTTCAGGAACGTCGGCCATACCGATGGTCAAGCCGGAGATGGTTGAAGCGGTGTAGCCCATTTCCTTCAAGTCGTCCAGGTATTCTGAAGTCCGCTGTACCCGGTAGCGCTTGTAGATTTCGGAAATCGTGTCGCCCAGGAAGCCCTTCTTGAATGGCGTGTTTACCAAGTCGTCAGCCACTTCGGCAATCTTTTCGTGGATGTCTTGGCCTGGTTCCAGGAAGTACTTGTCATCCATCGGACCAGTCAAATTGGCCTTGGTTGGCTCGTTCAAGTAGAAGTAGTCGTCTGGGTACAGTGAGTTGAAGACCAAACGGCCGTAAGTAGTTACGAAGACTGAGTCTTCGCGGCCTGCTGGCCAGCGCTTCTTAGGCATTGATGATGCTGAAATACCGATGATGGTGTGGTAGTGAATGTCGCCGTTAGCGTAAGCAACAGTTGCTTCGTTTGGAGTAGCGAAGATCATGCCTTCGCCTTCACGGCCCTTTTCAGCTTGGGTCAGCCAGTAGTTGCCCAAAACAATGTCCTGTGAAGGAGTAACGATTGGGGTACCGTCCTTTGGAGTCAAGATGTGGTGGGCAGCCAGCATCAGCAAGCGTGATTCGGCTACGGCTTCATCTGACAAAGGAACGTGGATGGCCATCTGGTCACCGTCGAAGTCGGCGTTGTAGGCTTCACAAGCCAGCGGGTGCAAGCGCAAAGCCTTGCCTGGCACCAGAACTGGCTCGAAGGCTTGAATTGACAGCCGGTGCAGGGTAGGTGCCCGGTTCAAAAGAACTGGACGTTCCTTAATAACGTATTCCAATACGTCCCAGATGTCATCGTCTTCACGGTCAATCTTGCGCTTGGCGTTCTTGATGTTGGAAGCAATGCCCCGGCGAACGAGTTCACGCATCACGAATGGCTTGAACAGTTCCAAAGCCATTGGCCGCGGAACGCCGCATTGGTAAAGCTTCAGCTTAGGTGAAACGTCGATAACTGAACGGCCTGAGTAGTCAACACGCTTACCAAGCAGGTTTTGACGGAAACGACCTTGCTTACCCTTCAGCATGTGTGAGATTGACTTCAGTGGCCGGTTGCCTGGGCCGACAACAGGACGGCCGCGGCGGCCGTTGTCGATCAAAGCGTCAACGGCTTCTTGCAGCATTCTCTCTTCGTTTTGGACGATCAAGCTTGGCGCGTGCATGTCCAAAAGCTTCTTCAGACGGTTGTTCCGGTTGATTACCCGGCGGTACAAGTCGTTCAAGTCGGAAGTAGCGAAACGGCCACCTTCCAATTGCACCATTGGCCGCAAGTCTGGTGGAATGACTGGGATAGCTTCCATGACCATCCATTCAGGCTTGTTGCCGCTGTTCTTGAAGGCATCCAGGATGTCCAAGCGGCGGATCGCGCGGGTCCGCTTTTGCCCCTTCAAGGTCTGCAGCTCGGTCTTGAGCTCAGCAACTTCCTTGTCCAGGTCAACTTGCTTGAGCAGGTCGCGGATGGCTTCCGCCCCCATCTTAGCCACGAAGCGGTTGCCGTACTTGGCCCGTTCTTCACGGTATTCAGCTTCAGTCAGCAATTGCTTGGCTTCCAGGCCAGTGTCGCCTGGATCAATGACAATGTAGGCCGCGAAGTAGATAACTTCTTCCAATTGCTTTGGAGATACGTCCAAAACCAGGCCCATTCTTGATGGAATCCCCTTGAAGTACCAAATGTGGGTTACTGGAGCGGCAAGTTCGATGTGGCCCATGCGTTCACGGCGAACGTGTGAAGAAGTAACTTCAACCCCGCAGCGGTCACAAACGATGCCCTTGTAGCGAACGCCCTTGTACTTGCCACAAGCACAGGCGTAGTCCTTGGTTGGCCCAAAGATGCGTTCATCAAACAAGCCATCTTTTTCTGGTTTTAAAGTACGGTAGTTGATGGTTTCTGGCTTCTTAACTTCACCATAAGACCAGCTTCTGATCTTGTTTGGTGATGCCAAACCAATCTGCATACTATCAAACTTATTTACGTCGATCAAAGTTTAACCTCCCAATTACTTAGAAGCCTTGTCGTCAGCTTCATCTACCGGCTCTGCTTCCACGGCTGACGCGTCGTCAGCTGCGGCATCGTCGTCTGAATCTGCTGCCATTTCAGCTTCTTCTTCGGCTAACTTCTTCTTTTCTTGCGCTTCGGCAAGGCGAGATAAAGTATCGATGTTGACATGTTCATTTGAGTCTTCGTCCATGTCGCGCAATTCAACTTCCTTGTGGTCAGCATCCAAGACGCGCAGGTCCAGACCCAATGACTGCAGTTCCTTGACCAAAACTCTGAATGATTCAGGAACGCCTGGCTTAGGAATTCTTTCGCCCTTAACGATGGCTTCGTACGCCTTGACACGGCCCACAACGTCGTCTGACTTGTAAGTCAAGATTTCCTGCAGGGTGTAAGCGGCACCGTAAGCTTCAAGAGCCCAAACTTCCATTTCACCGAAACGCTGGCCACCAAATTGCGCCTTACCACCCAAAGGCTGTTGGGTAACAAGTGAGTAAGGCCCGATTGACCGCGCGTGGATCTTGTCGTCAACCATGTGAGTCAGCTTCAAGTAGTACATCACGCCGACTGACACGCGGTCGTGGAATGGCTCACCAGTCCGGCCGTCGTAAAGAACAGTCTTCCCGTCTGAGTCCAAACCGGCCTTCTTGACGATGTCCCAAACGTCATCTTCGTCAGCCCCATCAAAGACTGGCGTAGCAACGTGGATCCCCAAGGCACGGGCTGCCCGGCCCAAGTGGAGTTCCAGCAGCTGCCCGATGTTCATACGTGATGGGACACCCATTGGGTTCAAGCAGATATCAACTGGCGTACCGTCTGGCAGGTAAGGCATATCTTCAACTGGTGCTACCAAGGCAACAGTACCCTTGTTACCGTGACGACCGGACATCTTGTCCCCAACTTGGATCTTTCTCTTTTGCACGATGTAGACCCGGACCAGGGTGTTGACGCCTGGAGCAAGCTCATCGCCGGCTTCGCGGGTAAAGACTTGTACGTCTTGTACGACACCGCCGCCGCCATGTGGCACCTTCAATGAAGTGTCGCGGACTTCACGGGCCTTTTCACCAAAGATGGCGTGGAGCAGTCTTTCTTCGGCGCTCAGTTCGGTAATCCCCTTTGGGGTAACCTTGCCGACCAGGATGTCGCCGTCGTGAACTTCAGCACCAATCCGGATAATCCCGTTTTCGTCCAAGTCCTTCAAAGCATCTTCACCGACGTTAGGAATTTCCCGGGTGATTTCTTCAGGCCCAAGCTTAGTATCACGGGCTTCTGAGTCATAGTCTTCAATGTGGATTGAAGTGTAGACGTCATCCTTAACCAAGCGTTCGCTCAGCATAACCGCGTCTTCGAAGTTGTACATGTTCCAAGTGGTGAAGGCGATGACTGGGTTTTGCCCCAAGGCCAGTTCGCCATCAGCCATTGATGGACCGTTGCCGATAACTTGACCGGCAACCACCTTTTCACCGCGCTTGACGTTTGGCGTTTGGTTGTAGTTCTTAGTGGCGTTTGACCGGCGGTACTTTTCAAGCTTGTAGACGTCCAAAGTGTCATCATCGCGGCGAACGCGGATTTCGTTGGCGTCAACGTATTCTACGGTACCAGCTGCTTCAGCAAGCAGGGCGTCGCCAGAGTCGTGGGCTGAACGGTATTCCATCCCAGTCCCAACCAGTGGGCCGTGCGGGTTGATCAAAGGAACCGCCTGACGTTGGTGGTTGGCCCCCATCAAGGCACGGTTGGAGTCGTCGTTTTCCAAGAATGGGATACATGCGGAAGTTACGGAAACGACCTGCTTAGGAATAACGTCCATGTAGTCGATCTTGTCTGGGGTAACTTCGACGTTGTCTTCACGCTGACGGCAAAGGATCACGTCGTCAACGAATGAGCCATCCTCGTTCAAAGGCGTGTTGGCCCCGGCGATGATGTAATTGTCTTCAACATCGGCAGTCAGGTAGTCGATCTTGTCGGTAACCTTGTGGGTCTTCCATGAAACCCGACGGTATGGGGTTTCCAGGAAGCCGTACTTGTTGATGATGGCGTAGGTTGCCATGGAGTTGATCAAACCGATGTTAGGACCTTCTGGCGTTTCAATTGGGCACAGACGGCCGTAGTGGGTGTAGTGAACGTCACGAACTTCGTAGCCGGCACGGTCACGTGACAAACCACCAGGCCCCAAGGCTGACATCCGGCGCTTGTGGGTCAATTCACCCAGTGGGTTGTTCTGGTCCATGAATTGTGACAGCTGGGATGAGCCGAAGAATTCCTTGATTGAACCAACGATTGGCCGGATGTTGATCAATTGCTGCGGAGTTACAGTTGCCGCGTCTTGAATTGACATCCGTTCGCGAACGACGCGTTCCATCCGGGCCAAGCCGATGCGCATTTGGTTCTGCAACAGTTCGCCAACGCGGCGGATCCGGCGGTTGCCCAAGTGGTCGATGTCGTCAATGTCGCCGACGCCTTCTTGCAGTTCCAGGAAGTAGTTGACGGCAGCAATGATGTCAGCTGGCTGGATGCACTTCACGTCTTCATCAATGTGGCCGTTGGAGATCAGCTTGATTTCACGGTCAGGGATTTCACGTGAGTAGACCTTGACTTCTTGAACGGTGATTGGTTCAGGAATGGCCCCTTCTTCTGAAGGAGTGTAGGTTACGGTCTTGAAGTCGTCACGGTCAAGGTAGTCCTTCAGGACATCCATGATTTCGTTGTTGACCACAGTCCCCTTGGCAGCCAGAACTTCACCAGTATCCGGGTCAGCCAAAGTTTCAGCCAAAGTGTAGCCCAAAAGCCGGTTCTTCAAGCTCAGCTTCTTGTTGACCTTGTAGCGGCCAACGGCTGCGAGGTCGTAGCGGCGTGGGTCAAAGAAGCGGGAGACCAACAGGCTGCGTGATGAGTCGGTCGTCTTTGGTTCACCTGGGCGCAGACGGTCGTAGATGTCCTTCAAAGCTTCAGCAACGCGGCTGTCAGCTGGGTTCTTGTGGACGTCCTTGTCCAAAGTCAGGTCCAGCGTGTCGCTGTCGCCAAACATTTGCTTGATTTCGTCATCTGAGCCAAAGCCCAAAGCACGAACCAAGACCGTCAAAGGCAGCTTACGAGTCCGGTCAACGCGAACGTAGGAAACGTTCTTGGCGTCAGTTTCAAATTCCAGCCATGCCCCACGGTTAGGGATGACAGTGGTGCCAAAGATTTGGCGGCCGTTCTTGTCAACTTCGCCGTTGTAGTAAACGCCTGGTGATCTAACCAATTGGGAAACGATAACTCTTTCAGCACCATTGACGATGAAAGAGCCTGACTTGGTCATCAATGGCAAATCGCCGAAGAAGACGTCTTGCGTCTTGATTTCGCCAGTTTCGTGGTTGGTCAGCTTCAGGGTTACATGCATTGGAGCTGAGTAAGTAGCATCATGCTTACGTGCCTCATCTACAGTGTACTTAGGTTCTTGAAGCTTGTAGTCAACGTATTCCAAAGTCAAGCGGCCAGAAACGTCGCTGATTGGCAGAATATCGTCAAAGACTTCCTTAATGCCGTGGTCAAGGAACCACTTGTATGATTCAGTTTGGACGTCGGTCAGATTTGGCAGCGGCAGGATTTCTTTAATCCGTGAGAAGCTGCGTCTGGTCCGGTGTTGTCCGTAATTAACTACGTGTCCGTTTAGCAAGGAAAACATCCTTTCTATCCTGTTGAAGAAAGCAAATATTACATTTGTGTTACAATTTCAAAAAGCTGTGATTTTGAGCATAAAAAAGACAAAAACGAACCAGTCGTTTTTGTCTTTATCATTTTACTGGACAATATATCAGTAAAATCCTGAACTTCAGCCTTTTAAATCGCCAAATATTGTACCACTATTTTCAAAGAAGTGCAAGTCCTAGCGGCCGCTAAAAAGCATGGCCGCCTGGCTGGCCAGACCAACCCCGGTGAGCTGGTAGCCGCCAGCCGTGATGTTCCAGAAGATCTGCTTGCCTTGCGGGCTGAGCTGGGACTTGATCGCAACCGGCTCTAAAGCGATGCGCAAGTCCCGCATCACCTTGCCCAAGTAGACCTTCTGTTCCAGCTGCTGCTTAGCTTCCAGCAGGGCCTCCCGCTCTTCCACCGGCATTTCGTCGTAAAGAGCGTCAATGATGTCGCTGTAAAGCAAGATCCGCCCGTCGGTCTTCTTGCTTGCTTCTTGTTCTGCCTTAGCAGCTTCAGCTTTTTTCTTTTTGCCAAACATAGTCTGCCTTAAAAAATTATCTATCCTTTGATTTTTTCGTCACTTTTAGCCTTGACGATTGCAAATCTGAGCTTGCCGCCTCTGGCGCCAACCTTGATCGTGTCGCCGCTCTTCAGCTCTTCGCTGACGATGTATTCGGCAATTTGGTCTTCCACTTGGTCTTGGATAGTCCGGCGCAGCGGCCGCGCCCCCATTTCTGGATTGTAGCCGTCCTTGGCCAGCTGGTCCAAGGCCGCTGGAGAAATCTTCAGCGTGATCTGCTGCTTGGCCAGACGGGTTACCAGCTTCTTGGTCAGGAGGCTGACGATTGCCCGCAATTGCTTTGGCTGCAGCGGCTCAAAGACGATCTTTTCATCGATTCTGTTCAAGAACTCAGGACGGAAGAAGTCCTTGGTAGCCTTCTTAACCTTGTCGGCAATGACCTTGGACTGGTCTTCCTGCACGCTGGCAAAGCCCACATGGCTGTCTGACTCCAGGCTTCTTGACCCCAGGTTGGACGTCATGATGATGATCGTGTTTCTGAAGTCGATCTTGCGGCCCAAAGAGTCAGTCATAAAGCCTTCGTCCAAGACCCGCAAAAGGACGTTGAAGATTTCCGGATTGGCCTTTTCAACTTCGTCAAGCAGAACGACTGAGTAGGGGTGCTCGCGGACCTTGTTGGACAGCTGGCCACCTTCCTCATAGCCGACATATCCTGGGGCGGAGCCGATCAGCTTGGATGAGGCTTCCTTATCCATGTATTCAGACATATCCACGCGGACGATGCTGTCTTCTGAGCCAAAAACGGCTTCCGCGACAGCCTTGGCCAGTTCGGTCTTGCCGACCCCGGTTGGTCCTAGGAAGAGGAAGGAGCCGATTGGCCGGTTCTCATCCTTCAGACCGGACCGGGAACGGCGAATGGCCTTGGCCACGGCAGAAACTGCCGCGTCTTGGCCGATGACCCGCTCATGCAGAATCGTTTCCAGGTTGGCCAAGCGCTTGTTTTCGCTGGTCTTAAGCTGGGTAACCGGAACGCCGGTCCAAATTGAAACGACCTTGGCCACGTCTTCTGGGCCAACGACAGCCCGCTTGCTCATCTTGCCTTCCAGCTTGGCGGCAACGGCCGCCCGTTTCTGCCGCAACCGCTGCTCTTCATCGCGCAGGCTGGCGGCTTCATCGAAGTTCTGCTTAGCCGCGGCATCGTTCTTCTTCTTTAACGTCCGGTTGATTTCCAGATCCAATTCTGCCAGCTCCTTGTCTTCACCGGTGTCGTTCGCCAATTTCACGGCGGCACTGGCTTCATCGATCAGGTCGATGGACTTGTCTGGCTGGAAGCGGTCAGCAATGTAGCGGGTCGAAAGGTCAACCGCGGCCTTTAAGGCTTCTTCTGACAAGGCTACCCGGTGGTAGTCCTCGTACTTGTCTTTAATCCCTTCCAGGATCTTCAAGGTCTCCTCATCATTTGGCGCGTCCAGGCGAACAAGCTGGAAGCGGCGGACAAAGGCCTGGTCCTTTTCCATGTGCTTGCGGTATTCTTCATAAGTCGTCGCCCCAATCAGCTGGATGTCGCCTCTGGCCAAAGCTGGCTTTAAGGTGTTGGAGGCGCTCATTGCCCCTTCCGCATCCCCGGCCTTGACCAAGGAGTGGATTTCATCCACAAACAGGATTACGTTCTTGCTGGCAGAGACTTCCTTGATCAAGCGGTCCAGCCGCTCTTCAAATTCGCCCCGGTAGCGGGTTCCGGCCACCATGCTGTTGACATCCAATGAAACGACCCGCTTGCCCTGCAGATCCCGTGGCACCTGCTTGGCCACGATCTCACTGGCCAAAGCTTCCGCAACCGCCGTCTTGCCGACGCCAGGCTCCCCTACTAGCAGTGGGTTGTTCTTGGTCCGGCGGGACAGGATCTGGATGACGCGCTGGAGCTCACGCTCACGGCCGATCACCGGGTCAATCTGCCCTTCACGTGCCCGCTGGTTGAGGTCCATGCCATACTTATCCAAAGTTGGGGTGCTTGACTGGCCCCGGCTGACGTCGCTACCGGTCTGCCCGCCTTCATCCGCTGCCTGGCCAACGCTGTTGGCGTCATCGATTTCATCGCGCAGGCTATTCAAGTCCACGTCCAGGTTCCGCAGGATCATGGCTGACAGAACCTGCTCACTGGAAATCAAAGCCAGCAGAATGTCAGTCGTTTCAATCTCCTTGCTGTGACGCATTTCAGAATTGCGCTTGGCGTAATCCAGCGCCAGAGTCAAGCGCGGCGAAAATTCCATGTAGTTGGCACTGGCTGCTGATCCGTAGCCCGTGTAGCGCTCGATTTCCTCACGCACCGCGGTTGGCGTCACGCTCATGGTCCGGAGAATCTTTCCGGCCTTTCCTTCGCTTTCAATCACCAAGGCCAGCAGGACGTGCTCAGTCCCGATCAGCCGGTGATGGAAGCTCCTGGCTTGTTCCTCGGCAATTTCCAGCACTTGATTGCTGCTGTTGCTGTATGAATTTTGCATAAAAACACCGCCTTTAATAATCAGTCCACCTGGGACTTGCTTGGTAATGACAAAGATTCAGACTTATTCGCCCAAAACGAAGCTGGCAATCTCTTCCAAATACTTCTGGTCAGTTTCATCAAAATTGTCTTTGACCGTGGAGTCAAAGTCGTAGACGCCCCAAAGACTCCCATCCTTGTGGAAGATTGGCACGACGATCTCAGAGTTAGAAGCGCTGTCGCAGGCAATATGGCCTGGGAAGGCGTGGACGTCTGGCACGATCTGAGTTGCTTCCTCCTCAGCCGCGGTCCCGCAGACGCCCTTGCCAATGGCAATATGCACGCAGGCCGGCTGCCCCTGGAAGGGCCCCAGGATCAGCTCGCCCTTTTCAAAGCGATAGACGCCGGCAAAGTTAACCTTCTTCAGAGCGTGAAAAAGCAGGGCGGAAACGTTGGCCACATTGGCAATCCAGTCGCTTTCACCGGCAGCCAGGGCTTCTGCCTGCTTAACTAGTAATTCATATTCTTCTTTGCTTGCTGCTGGCATGTTTATCTCCTCGAGTAGATCAATTTCTACTTATTATAGCAAACCCCAAGCCAAAAGCCGCATAATAACTCTTCTCGTCTTCGACATTAAGTCGAGGAGCAGCTGCCCAAAAAGAGCAAAGAAAAAGACCCGCCCTTAAGCGAGTCTTGATGATCGAAAGCGGAAGACGGGATTCGAACCCGCGACCCCCACCATGGCAAGGTGATGTTCTACCACTGAACTACTTCCGCGATACATTTTCTAGTTTACCAAAAAGTCGGCTTTTTGCAAGGAATTCAAGCGAAAAAGTTGAAAAAACAAAAGAAAAAAGCGAGGCAAGAATGCCGCGCTTTGATCACACATTGGCTATCGGGAATGCAGGATTTGAACCTGTGACCTCTACGTCCCGAACGTAGCGCTCTACCAAACTGAGCTAATTCCCGTAAAAGAAAAGGCCCGCCGCCAAGCAAGGCCTGATGCGGAAAGCGGAAGACGGGATTCGAACCCGCGACCCCCACCATGGCAAGGTGATGTTCTACCACTGAACTACTTCCGCAATACATCTATTAGGATAATCAAAGTCGGTCTGTTTGGCAAGGGCTTTTTTTATTTTTCTAAAAAAAGATGCGGTAAACTAGACTTAAGCAGTAGTGTTAGCTAAGAAATATCAAGCAGAGAAAGGAAAAATCATGAAAAAACTGTCAAAATTCCTGCCGCTCCTGGCCATTCTGGCCCTTGTCCCCCTCTTGGCCTCTTGCTCCAAGATCAGCGACTACACCTTGGACCTGCGGTCGAAACTGACAGGGATTCCCTTCACGGTATCAACTTATGACTACAACGGCCAAAAGATTGACCAGATCAAGGCCAAGTCCGTCCACATTGAGACCTACAAGCCAATGAGCAAGAAGACCAGCGACGGCGATGAGCAGTCCAAGGTGATTGACGTCGAGTACGGCGGCCACCAGATGATCCACGTCGGCTCCAGCCTGATTGCCAATGAAGGCTTGAAGAACTACCAAGATACCTTTTCCAAGAACGTGACGATCAAGAACGACCAGCGCTCCGTCCCGGTCCTGTCCATCATGTACAACAACTTCCGCAATGACTGGGCCAGCAAGGGCAAGGTCATCATGGTCCGTTCCCAGGCCGGAATGCCGATCGCCGTATATGCCGGCAACAGCGTCCGCGTCAGCGCCACTGACATGCCGTCCACCACTAAGATCAACGTCGACGGCCACCGCCTGTTTATTTACCGCTGCGACTACTCTATTTACGACATGTCGACCGTAAAGACGATGTAGCTGATTTCCCCCCAAGGACTTTGGGGGGATTTTTTCATAACCAAAAAACAGGCACCTCACGCGAGGTGCCTGACTGCAGGTTTTGGAAAAGTGGATTATTGTGTGTTATTAATGTGTGTTTGCTATATTTGTGAATTGCTAATTGATGATCTTGCTGCTAGTCAAGCTTGTCCAGGGCTTGAGTCAAGTCAGCAATCAAGTCGTTGACGTTTTCAACGCCGATGGAGATTCTGATCAGGTCCGGAGTGATCCCAACGCTGGCCAGTTCTTCCGCGTTCAGCTGCGCGTGCGTGGTTGACGCTGGCTGAATGATCAATGACTTCGCGTCGGCCACGTTGGCCAGAAGAGAGAACAGCTTCAAGTTGGAAATCAGTTCCTTGCCGGCTTCAACGCCGCCCTTCAAGCCGAAGGTAAAGATTGACCCGACCCCCTTTGGAAAGTCGCGTTCAGCCAAAGCGTGGTCCGGACTGTCCTTAAGACCTGGGTAACGAACCCAGGCAACCTTTGGATGGTCGTTCAAGAATTCAGCGATCTTCTGTGCATTGTAGACATGGCGTTCTACGCGCAAGGACAAGCTTTCAAGGCCCTGCAAAAGCAAGAAGGAGTTGAATGGACTAAGAGTGGCCCCGGTGTCGCGCAAAACCGTTGCCCGGATCTTGGTCGTAAAGGCTTGGCCGCCCAAGTCGCCCCAAGTCACGCCCTTGTATGACGGGTCTGGGTTGACGAAGTTCGGGTAGCGGCCGGAAGCCTTGTAGTCGAACTTGCCGCTTTCAACGACCACCCCGCCCATCGTCGTGCCGTGGCCGCCAAAGAACTTGGTAGCTGAGTGCACGACTACGTCCGCGCCGTGTTCAAACGGCCGGTAGAGGTATGGGGTAGCGAAGGTGTTGTCGATAATCAAAATAATCCCATGTTTGTGGGCGATTTCAGCCACAGCATCGATATCGATCAAGTTGGCGTTCGGGTTGCCGATGGTTTCCGCGTACAAGGCCTTAGTGTGTTCGTTGATTTCCTTTTCAAAGTTTTCCGGATCGGATGGGTCAACGAAGTGGGTTTTAATGCCCAATGGCGGCAAGCTTTGCGCAAACAAGTCGTAAGTCCCGCCGTAGATGGTTGAGGCAGCCACGATTTCGTCGCCGGCACCCGCGATGTTCAAAATCGCTGCCGTAATTGCTGCCGCGCCAGTTGCCAGAGCAACGCCGCCAGTCCCGCCTTCCAAGGCGGCAACTCTGTCTTCAAAGACAGCCGTAGTTGGGTTGGTCAAGCGGGTGTAGATGTTGCCCGCATCAGTCAAAGCGAAGCGTCCAGCCGCTTGGTCCGCGTCCTCAAAGACGTAGGAAGTGGTTTGGTAGATTGGCACTGCCCGGGCGCCAGTCTCGTCGATTGGTTGCCCAGCGTGGACTTGGAGAGTTTCAAATGATAAACCTTCGTTGTTAATTGGAGCCTTGCTCATGATAAATACCTCGTTAATATTTTCTAGTCATAATGACAAATCAAATTTTGGTTATTGCTGCTTTTTCGCTTATGAGTCATAAAATATTAACGACACATGGCTGTGCTGCCAATTGACGCGCCCCGCCAGAAAATCAACCAGCGCTTCGTTTGATGATATCGATTCCTGTTCATGCTTGTTTCCTTTCAAATAAAAAACCGCCAAACCATTTGCAATGGTTCAGCGGCTTGCGCGATCAGTCTAATACAGTTAGCGATATTAGGATGGTGAACTATTGCTGGTATTTGAATGTACGCTAAGAGGCATGCAGCACATCATCATGTTGCATGGCATGGTCATCATCATTTTCATGGCGTTAGTCTTCTTAGCTGCAAATACCATCGTAGTTCTCCTTCCCTTTCATCAAATCTTAATTTGGCTTTAAGTATAATTCTTTTCGCCAAGATGTCAAATCCTTTTTGGCCAAAAAAATCTAAAAAAAGAAAAGCAGCCGCAACTGGCCAAAAACAGTCGCTGCAGCCGAAGAATTCTTCATTTTATTAATTTTCGTATTTAGTCAGTTCTGCCTGCAGGTCTTTGACTGACTTAGGCAATTGGCTTTGCGGATAGTTGGCACGAATGTTTACCGTTAAGTTGGCAGCCACGCCAGCTACTGGCTCATTCATCGCGATTCGCTTGGCGGCCATCCGGAGCAGGTTTCCCAGAGCTGGAATCCTGCCAACGGCTGGATCAGCCAGGACTTCATCCAGCAAGGCCTTGAAGCGCTCATTTTCTTTTGAAAGTTTCTTTTTGTGGAAAAGCATTTTTTCCTCCTTATCATCAACTTTAATTTTAATGCCAAGTCTGCCGCTTGTTAAGATTGCAAAGAACGTGCTGAATGAAAAGCAACTTTTCCCGGGAAATATTGCCAGTAAGTTCCAGCAATTTCTTCTTTTTACAAAATATATCGTTTTTTGTGCTTTTTCTTGCTCTTTTTTTCCGGCTTCTTGCTAAAATTAAGAAGAAGCTTGATTTGGTTAGGAAAGCAAACAAGGAAAGAGAAAAGTTAAAGTTGAAAAAAGCGTCTCCATTCCCCCAGTTTTGAACTATAATTTATCTCAAATGATAGATAATTTTATAGAAAGATTGAGTGAATTACTATGGAACACGCACAACAAGGCAATGGCAAGGCCATTAAATATGCCATCAACGCATTCGTGATTATTGCAATCTGTTGGATGAGCTTATTCAACTTTTTGGGCATGGCCATCGGCGGAAATTTCTACCTGAGCATGCCTGAACTTGAAGAAGAAATTATGGCAAGCATTATCTACTTCAGCTGGATTTTTGGCCCAGTCTATGCCATTTTCCGTTTCACCCCTTGGTACAAGGGGCGCGCTGCGCAAGTGATGACCGCGATTGCCATCGTGGTAGCTATCCCTGCTGGCTTTTTGGCTGGCTATACTACCGGCTGGATCGCTTTCGCCTTTATTATGCCAGTCCTCTTCGCTGCAGCTCTGATCTATGATGAGCTGCAACGGGAGCACGGAAAGTATTAGTTTTTTAGAAGAAATTGGATGCAAATAAAAGGACGGTCGCCTGACCGTCCTTTTGTTTTAGCGGACATTGTAAGTTTTTTCATAATCATCAACAGAGCTGCGGATCGTCACTGACCACGTGTCAAAAAAATTGGTCTTGCTGAGAGAAACCGTGTAGTAGTACGGCAAGTTGGCATCCCGCTCGCTTTTAATGGAGCCAGCGTTCTTAAGGAGCTTATAGTTGCGCTTGCGGCAACTGGGAGTCGTAAATTTAGCCGTAAAAGTTGGCACCAGCTTCCAACCCGCGGTCGTCTGCACCGACTCCACGAATTTGGCCTGGAAGCCGTGCTTGGGCAGGCTCTTTTGCAAAATAGCCGCCGCGCTCTTGTTTTCAAGCTGGACATACACATCATATACCGCATTGGCCACGCACAAAATCAAAATCAGTGATGCCAAAAAAGTGCAGACCACGTGCAGAATGGATTTCTTCTGAGATACCATAGCTCTATCTTTCTTTTATTAAAGCTTTTGCTTGGAACATGACTATCAGTTTTATGATATCACGATTTCCTGAGCAGTGATTAGCACTGCCTATTTGGGCAAATGTTTTTGGTAAAAGCCACGCTCGCTTTCTGAAAGCTGCAGGAGTGCCAAAGCCTGATCTAGGCTGATGTGAAAAGCATCCATCATTTTTGGCACAGAATCCATGCGGCTATTAAACTCGCCAGACTGCTCCTGCACCGTTGCTTCTTCAAGCCGGGCTTTGTAAAAAGCACGGTCTGATTCAGGGATATGCAAGATATCCATTGCCTGATCAGGTGAAATCCGCAAAGATGCCATCAAATTCTTGAGGTCCTCCAGTTTGGCCTGTTGCTTGCCGCGAAACTCGGCACTGCTTATCTGTTCTTTGAGATTCATCTGCTCACCTCCAGCAGTTCCGGCTAGGCCTTTCTTGAAAGCTCAGACTTGTAGCCTGCACGGTCTGATTCAGGGATATCCAGGATGTCCATTGCCTGGTCAGCCGTAACTTTGAGAGCTGACATTACTTTCTGAATAGCAGACAACGTGCTTTTTCTTTGGCCAAGTCTTTCGCCCTCTTTTCGGCCGAGTTTTTCGCCTTCTTTTCGGCCAATGTATCTTGCGTCATCCATTTTCATCTTTAAGTCCATGTTTGTGCGCCTCCATTCACTATCATTGCTGTACATCAGCATCTTATCCTTCAGCTGCTTGATGTAGTTATCCCCGTCAACGACCTTGTCGTTCATCAGATCCAGAAAGTTTTGCAGTTTTTTAGAAACTCTCCCCTTTTCACCGCGCGCGTTGACAAAAATCGTGGTCACGCCGGTGTCAATCACTTTTCCGGTATCCAAATTGTAATCAGCACATCTATAATTTTTAACGGCAGGCAAGCCCGGGATTCCACCTATTTCAATGGGTGGAGGGATAGGGCTTGCCTGCCTTCTTTCTTACTTAAATTCGTAAAGCAAAAGCTTTTGCTCTGCTTTTTGCCAGTTGCCGTTATGAGTAATCAGCTTACAGAGCTTTGTACTGATGTAATTCTTGCCATCCTTGATTACGTAATTGCCTAAGCCATCTGAGAGGCGAACATAAGCGCCTTTTGACGTGTAGCTCTGCACATAGCCCCTGAGATTAGTCCCGATGACATGTACATAGTCATTGAGCCATAATCCTCTGGCATGCTTTGTGTTCTTGGCATTGCGTTTTGATGTTCTGTTTGGTTCTTTTCTGCCTTTGCGGGCGGTTGCCTCATGAAGCGAACGCTTCTTTTTGCGGAACTGGCTGATCATCGCTACCGTCTCCGGCATCTGACCAACTGACTTGATCCCGCTGATTGCGATTGCGTCCGTGAAATGTCCCTTTGGCAGATTGAATTTCTTGCGCTCAAAGAAAGTCTGATAGCCGTACTGGTAAGACGCTTCAGGGAAAGCGATCATGATCCGCTTGCGCAGAATGTTCATGAACGTTGCCCCCTTCAGCTGCTTTGTCACTTTCTTCTTGGCCTTCATCCACTTGTAGAGCTTGCCGCCCGGCTGGTGGTTCTTCGTCGTATGACAATTCGTGCAAAGAGTTATCAGATTGTCCACCCGATCTGTCCCGCCCTGTGAGCGGTAGACGATATGGTGGACGACAAGCTTTACGCCTTCGCCATGCTTATGGCAAAGCTGACAAGTGTACTTGTCACGTGCCAGCACGTAGTACTCATAGTTCTTCCAGTCCTTTAGGCTTCCTTCTTGGTACTGCTTGCCCGAAATGGCCGGATTGACCATCTTGGCCATGTCAAACTTGCCCACCTCAATATGCAGATCTGGGTTCGGCAATACAGCCAAATAGCGCTTGATCCAAGCAATGTTGTGGCTTGCCTTGCCTTTTACTGACGGTGGAAGCCACAAGCCGTCTCGCTTGCCGTGCACTCTGTTTAAAAAGCGGGCCTGGCGATAGCGGGTCTTGCGGTTTCTTCTGCCTCGGCGGTAGATCTTGCGGGTGTACAGATTCGTGTGCACGTCCTGGCGAAGCTCTACCTCGCTTTGGTGCAGCACCTTGTCTTGACTCGTTACGGCAAAGCCAATATGTCTTTGCCCGGTGTCAACGCCAAGGCTGACTTTCTGCTTATAGCCGTATGAGCCGTATTTCAGTTGAATGGTGAACGGATATTTCTTGACCACGAAGGCCTTGCCGCTTTTCAGCAGCAGTCTGGCCTTTCTTGGACGGCATGGCATTAGCGGCTTGCCGTCCTTGTTGAGCAGAAATACCCGATTGGCATTCTCATATTCCATTTTTCCTCCTTTGCCGGCAATCATGTTGCCGGCCGCTATCCGCATTGGGAGACCCAACGCGGAGTTGCGTTGTTGCCCTTCGACAATGTTATCCATGCTTGCCACGGTTCCGAAGAACCATGACGACGCAGTTGACTGTCACGTTAACCTCATGACTGTTTACAGAGCTGCCACAGCGCATGGGACTAGAGCATCATCCCATGGTGTGATAACAAAGATAACGTAGTTTTTCTTTCCTGCCAGCCGAAGCCGACTGGAAAGCTTAGTCTAGACAATGATTCCGGATTTCTCCGGAACACCCCACAAAGATATTGAGGCTTGAAGCTTGCGCTCCAAGCCCCTCACTTCAGTGAGGGGTTACCATTGACTTTCGTGCCGCTGCTAATTAAAATGATCGTGCAGATTGCAATGACCACGGCCATGATAATCAACGAAACAATCATTTTTTCACCCCGTTTGCTAAATCTCGTGCTATCAAAAAGAGCTTCCCGCTGGGAAGCTCTTTTAACTCGCCTGGACTACTTGTCCAGCTTAATGTTCTTTTCTTCGTCAACGATCTTTTCCGGACGCATGGTTGGGAACAGCAGGACGTCGCGGATTGATGGCGCGTCAGTCAGCAGCATGACCAAACGGTCAATCCCGATGCCCAGACCACCCGTAGGCGGCATGCCGTATTCCATCGCCCGCAGGTAGTCTTCGTCGATGATGTCAGCTTCATCGTTGCCGGCATCGCGTTCAGCCATTTGAGCTTCAAAACGTTGGCGCTGGTCCAATGGGTCGTTCAATTCTGAGAAGGCGTTGCCGTATTCGTTGCCCAGAATGAAGACTTCGAAACGGTCAGTGAAGCGTGGGTCATCAGCGTTCTTCTTAGCCAATGGTGAAACTTCAACTGGGTGACCGTAAACGAAGGTTGGGTCAACGATGCTCTTTTCGCCGAATTCTTCGAAGAAGGCGTTGATGATGTGACCAACTTGCCAGTATGGCTCAACTTCAACATGGTGTTCAGCAGCCACGTTTCTGGCTTGCTCCAATGTCATTGGCTTCCAGAAGTCAACGCCAGTCAATTCCTTGATCAAGTCAACCATGTGCACGCGGCGGAATGGCTTGCCCAAGTCGATATCAGTGCCTTGGTAGTTGATCTTGCCGTCTGGTGAAACAACCTTGGCAGCGGCACGGATGATCCCTTCGGTTTCGTCCATCACGTCGTGGAAGTCGAAGTAAGCAGCGTAAGTTTCAAGTTCAGTAAATTCAGGGTTGTGCTTCAAGTCCATCCCTTCGTTTCTGAACACGCGGCCGATTTCGTAGACGCGTTCCATGTCACCAACGATCAACCGCTTCAAAGGCAATTCCAAAGCGATCCGCATGTACAAGTCGATGTCCAAAGCGTTGTGGTGGGTTACAAACGGACGTGCTTCCGCGCCGCCTGGAATGTTGTGCAAAACTGGAGTTTCAACTTCCAAGAAGTCGTGGGCGTTCAGGTAGTCACGGATGGCTTGGATGATCTTGGTCCGGTTGACGAAGCGTTCATAGCTCTTGCGGTTGGTCATCAAGTCCAGGTAGCGTTGACGGTAGATTGATTCAACGTCCTTCAAGCCGTGGTACTTGTCTGGAAGCGGACGCAGGGCCTTGGACAGGAAGGTCACGTGCTGGGCGCGCACTGACAGCTCGCCAGAATCAGTCTTGAAGACTTCACCTTCAATGCCCAGGAAGTCGCCCAAGTCAGCCTTCTTGAAAATTTGGTAGTTGTCTTCGCCAACAATGTCCTTGCGAACGTAGATCTGGATCTTGCCAGAACGGTCGTAAAGATCGGCAAAGCCTACCTTGCCCTTGCCACGCTTAGCCATCATTCGACCTGCAACCTTGGTCTTAGGCATATCAGCGTTCAGTTCGTCTTTATCAAAAGAACCGTACTTTTCATCCAAATCGCGAGCAAGCGCTTCACGGTCATACTTGCGACCAAATGGTTCAATCCCCATTTCCTTCAGTTCTTCGAGCTTTTGACGACGAACAAGCAATTGGTCGTTAACTTCATTCTTTGCCAACTTGTTTTCCTCCATTTACATTAAATTTCGCCGGCTGCGCGGGCAGCCTTTTGTCTTTCGCGCTTTTCATAGCTTTCCACGAATTCATCAAGCAGATCGCAGACTTCCTGGCGCGTCCAAACTTCATTTATTTTAGCACGAGTCCGGGCTGAACGGGGAATTCCCTTCAAATAATATGCGGCTTGTTGCCGGAATTCTGGAACCGCCCGCTTTTCGCCGTGCAGCTGGATCAAGCCGTCCAGCTGATGCTTGGCCGTTTCTACCTTTTCGCGCACCGTCTGCTCTGGCAATTTCTCGCCAGTTGCCAGATAGTGGGTCATGTCCTTGATCATCCAAGGATTGCCCAAGGCAGCCCGGCCAACCATGACGGCCGTGCAGCCAATTTCATCCAGGGCTTGCTTGGCCAGTTCTGGACTGGTGATATCACCATTGGCCACAAATGGCACGTCAAGGACTTGCGCGACTTCATGCAAGGTTTCCCAGTCGGCTTCGCCCTGGTACATCTGCTTGCGCGTGCGCCCGTGCATGGCAATCATGGAAGCGCCGGCCTCTTGCGCGGCCAAGGCGTTTTCCACAGCGAAGATGTGCTTGCGGTCCCAGCCAATCCGCATTTTAACCGTTACCGGCTTTTCCACATTCTGGACAACAGTGTGCACCATTTGGTAGATCTTGTTGGCGTCAAGCAGCCACTTGGAGCCGGCATCAGTCTTAGTGACTTTCGGCACCGGACAGCCCATATTGATGTCGATGATGTCAGCATCAGTGTGCTGGTCGATGTACTGTGCTGCCTGCAGCAGCGTCTCTTCAGTGCCGCCGAAGATCTGGATGCTCATTGGATGTTCGTTTGGATCGACATCCAACATGCTCAGGGTTTTCTTGTTGCCGTAAATGATCCCATGGTCGGAAATCATTTCGCAAACAACCATCCCCGCCCCGAACTCCTTGCAGACTTTTCTAAAAGCCATGTTGGAGACCCCGGCCATGGGAGCGACCACGACCCGGTTAGGGATTTCGATCTCACGAATCTTCCAAGTATTGTCCATTGCCATCTTCTTCCTTTCAAATGCTACAACTTTATATCATAGCAAGAAAGGCCGCAAAAAACAAACCGTAAGCCCGGCAAAAGAGCATCCCCCAAAAGGAGGATGCTCTAGTCTACCAGTATTTTTTCAGTGGCCGCTCATCGCGCCCAGTCTGGCTCTGGCGGGCATGTTCAGCCGCGATCGTCACCAGGACCTCGGTCAATTTGTCCATCTGCTCAACCGTCACGTACTCATAGCGGCCGTGGTAGTTGCCGCCGCCATTGAAGAGGTTGGGGGTCGGAATCCCCTTTTTGGTGATAAAGTTCCCGTCCGTGCCCCCTCTGAAGGTCTGCACGCGCGGGGTCAGGCCAGCTTTTTTATAGCTGTCCAGGGCCAGGTTGACCACGTAAGGCCGGTCCTTGACGCCGTTGTAGATGTTCTCGTATTGCCGGCGCAGCCGCAGGTCGAAACGGTCCGGGCCGTACTTTTGCCCTAAGCGGTCCACCAAGTTTTTAACCAGATCTTCCTTAGCCAAAAACTTGTCCCAGTCAAAATCGCGGATGATCAAGCCAACGTGAGCCCGGTCAACGCTGCTTTGGGCATCCGTCACCATGATAAAGCCATCATGACCACGGGATTTTTCCGGTACCTGGTCAGCTGGCAGCGCGGCCAAGAATTCCGTCATAATCGTCGTCGCGTTGACCATCAAGCCATATGCCTCGCCCGGGTGCACCACCGTGCCCTTGATCGTCAAATCCGCCGCGGTGGCATTGAAGGTCTCGTATTCAAAGTCTCCTGGCCGGCCATTGTCCAAGGTATAGGCAAATTCCACACCCGGGAAGTCAGCTGGGTCAAAGCGCTGGCCGCCCAGGCCAATTTCCTCGTCCGGGCCAAAAGCCACATAGAGGTCGCCGTGTGCTATTTCTGGATGCTCGTGCAGGTATTTCAAGGCAGCCAGCAGGCTGACCACCCCCGCCTTGTCATCAGTCCCCAGGACGGTCTTCCCGTCGCTGCTGATCAAGGTCTGCCCCTGCAAATTGCGCAAATCCGGAAATTCCGCTGGATCCAAAAAGACGCCATTTGCTTCATCCAAGATAATCTTTTCCCCCTGGTAGTTCCGGTGGACCTGCGGACGGATTGGGAAGCGGTCGTCATATTCGACCGTGTCGACATGAGCGAAAAAGCCAATTGGCGAAACGCCCGCCGTATTGGCCGGCAAGCAGCCGATCGCAAAGGCCGTCTTTTCGTTGTAACGAGACTTGACGCCGTAGTCTTGCACCTGCTTAGCCAGCTCCTGCATCATCTTGACCTGGCCCGGAGTGGTCGGGACCTGGTCCTTGTTGGCATAATTGGACTGGGTGTTTTCTTTAGCGTAATGAATAAAGTTTTCTTCTAAAAAATCAAGGTCAGAAAATGCCATGACTGCCTCCTACTTCTTGAGATAAACCAGCTTAAAGTCATAAGGGATGCCCAGCGGGTTGTAGGATACGTTCTTGACGTAGCTTTGCACCAGCTGCGGGTGGGCCGTCTGGATCAACTGGCCGCGGCAATTTTCTTCTTTAAAATCATGATTTCCTCCATTAAAAATTCAAACAACTCACGTGCCGCTTAAAAAGAAAAGCGCCCCTGAGATTAACTCTCAAGGACGCCTATAGCGTGTTACCACCCATCATTCAAAGCACAAATGCTTCCTCAACAGATGCTCTGCCAGAAAAAAGACGCCTCTTGGCCCAGAGGCCAAGGGACGTCTTCGCGCGTTACCACCCTTTGTTCAGCCCTGCCTCACGGCCAGGGCCCTTAAAGTCTTCCAGTCAGAAGATCTGAACGCGCTAACGGGCGTTAAGCGGACCCGGCTTATCTGCGACTCGCCGGAATCATGCCAGCACAAGACCATCTTCGCCAGCTGCCGCCTCCTGTTTCTCAGCACCAACAGTTCTCTGTAGAGGCTTTCCCTGATTACTCATCTTCTTAAGCTTTTATTAATTTAACTATAATAAAGCATAAAGGAGCTTTGCCCGTTCGTCAAGCTTCCGCGAAATTATTTTTGCTTCTTAGCCAGGATTTCCTGCAGCTCAGCTTCGCTGAACTGGTACTTGTCCCCGCAGAAGTTGCAGACCAATTCAGCTCCATGGTCTTCATTGATCATCTCGCTCAATTCGCTGGCCTTCAGAGTTTCCAGCATCTTGGCGTACTTTTCCTTGGAACAGTCGCATTCGTACTTGACCGGGTCCTTTTCCAGGATCTTGCAGTCATCGCCCAAGATCTTCTTAGCCAGGTCTTCTGGGGTCATCCCGTCCAAAAAGGCTTCAGACAAAGGCGGCAGAGCCTTGATTCTCTCTTCGGTCTTCTGCAAGAGTTCGTCAGTTGCCCCCGGCAGAGCCTGGAGCAAGAAGCCGCTGGCTTCGCCAATCGTGTTGTTGGGGTTGACGAAAACCGACAGACCAACGGCTGAAGGAATCTGTTCAGACTTGGCCAGGTAGTAGGTCAAGTCTTCCGCGATTTCCCCGGAAACGATTTGGACTTCCCCAGTGTAAGGCTGCTTAAGGCCCAGATCCTTGGTCACCTGCAGCCAGCCTTGGCCAACGGCCTTCTTAACGTCAATGTGGCCATCGGCTCTGGCTGGAAGGGCAATATGATTGTTTTGCACGAAGCCCTTAACCGTCAAGTCAGACTTGGCCGTCACGACCGTGGCGCCAACTGGCCCGTTGCCCAAAAGGCGGACCGTCAGTTCCTGCTGGTCCTTCAGTTCCGCCCCGGCCAGCAGCAGGCCGCCCAACAGGGTCCGGCCCAAAACGGCTGAAGAGGCAGACCAGGTGTCATGGCGCTGCTGGGCTTCAGCTACCAGGTTCTTCCCGTTAATGACCAGCAAGCGCAAGTTCTTGCTGGCGTCGATTGCTTTGATTAAGTAGTCATTCATTTTATTTGTTCCTTATCTAGAAAAATAGAGCCGCGTTGACGGCTCTATTGCATCTTTATCTTATTGTTCGTCCTTGTCTGAATCATCCTGCTGGTCAGCAGCTTCATCGTGACTAGGAGCTTCATCGTGCTTGACGGCTTCAGCAGCCTTCTTCAAGTCTTCTTCGCTCGGCGTTGCCAATTCATGTGGCTTGTCAGCTGCTGGCTTGGCTGCCTCATCCTGGCTTTCAGCCTGCAAAGTGGCTTCCGTTTCCGGAGTTTCAGCAGTTTCAGCTGGCGTAGTCAAAGCATGGGCTTCTTCACGCTTGCCTTCTTCTGCCTTTTCCTCGGCCTTCTCTTCGGCCCGCTTTTGCGCGGCTTCCTTGGCTTCTTCGTAGCTCAAGGCCTTGGCTTCTGAAGGGAATTCGTCGCTGCCGTCTTCAGGCATCTTGCCCGTCTTGTACAAAGAGTTGATCTGCTTTTCATCCAGCGTCTCGTACTTCAGCAGAGCTTCAGCAATGATGCGGTGCTTTTCCCGGTTGTTCTGCACGATCTCAACCGCCTTGGCGTGAGCTTCGTCCAAAATCTTCTTGACGGCTTCATCGATCTTGGCGGCAGTGGCTTCACTGTATGGCTTAAAGCCGTAAGGAGTGCCTTCGCCTTCCTTTTCCAGCTCAACCATCCCAAGCTCGTCAGTCATCCCGTAGTTGACTACCATGCTGTGGGCAATGGCAGTTGCCTGTTCAAAGTCGTTTGAGGCCCCAGTCGACTGGTCGCCGACTACGACTTCTTCACCAGCACGGCCGCCCATCAGACCAACGATCTGTTCAAACAATTGCTTCTTGGTCAAAATGAACTGGTCATCCTTAGGCAGCATGATGTTGTAGCCGCCTGCCCGGCCACGAGGCACGATCGTAACCTTGCGGACCGTTCTGGAGTCGCTCAGAACCAAGCCACAGATTGAGTGGCCGGCTTCGTGGAAGGCCACGCGCTCGCGCTCCTTCTGGGAGATCATCCGGTCCTTCTTGGCTGGACCGGCAATTACCCGGTCTTCGGCTTCGTCAATGTCGGCCGCGGTGATCTTGGTCCCGTTGCGGCGGGCTGCCACCAGCGCGGCTTCGTTCAGGACGTTCTCCAAGTCAGCCCCGACAAAGCCAGGAGTCTGGCGGGCAACTTCCTTCAAGTCAACGTCGTCAGCCAGCGGCTTGTTCTTGGCGTGCACGCGCAGGATAGCTTCACGGCCCTTGACGTCTGGACGGCCAACCAAGACCTTCCGGTCAAAACGGCCTGGCCGGGTCAAGGCCGGGTCAAGCACGTCGGAGCGGTTGGTAGCAGCCATAACGATGACGCCTTCGTCGCCTTCAAAACCGTCCATTTCAACCAGCAGCTGGTTCAAGGTCTGCTCGCGCTCATCATTGCCGCCGCCCTGGCCATTGCCACGCTGGCGGCCGATGGCGTCGATTTCGTCGATGAAGATGATGCTTGGCGCGTTCTTCTTGGCGTTGGTGAACAGGTCACGGACCCGGCTGGCCCCGACCCCGACGAACATTTCGACGAAGTCAGAACCAGAGATTGAGAAGAACGGCACGCCGGCTTCACCGGCTACGGCCTTGGCCAGCAAGGTCTTACCAGTACCAGGAGGCCCCTCAAGCAGGACGCCGGATGGAATTCTGGCCCCCAGCTTGGTGTATCTTGCTGGATTCTTCAGGAATTCAACGACTTCCACCAGTTCCTGCTTTTCTTCTTCTTCACCCGCGACATCGTCAAAGCGGACCTTGTTCTTCTTAGGGTCCTGCGGCTTGACGTTTGAGCGGCCGAAGTTCATGATCCCGCCGTTGCCGCCCCGGCTGCCGCCCTGGTTCATCATCATGAACATCATGACGATAAACAGGACCGTCGGAATCAGCATGACGATCGTTGAAATCCAGTTGCTTGACTGTGATTCCCCTTGAGTGCTCATCTTAGTGCTGTTTTCCTGCGCCAGGTCTTGAACCTTCTTGACGCTGGAATCATTCTCCAACATCGTGGTGGAGAAGCCAGTCACCTTTGACGTTGAGCTTCCGCCAAACCAGTCGTTGCTTGACGCCGTCTTGGTCCGGCTTTCCTTGTAGGTCCCGGTAACCGCGTAGACGCCGTTTGACGGCTGGACGTTGAAGCTCTTGACCTCACCGGCTTTCAGGTCCTTGACGAATTCAGAGTAGCTGATGTTCTCAGTTGCCCCTGAAGACGACTGACCGCCGAGGAGGAAATTGATGCCCCAAAGGAGAAGCAAAAATACGACTATGTAGAATAGACCATTGCTAAATAGTCGATTCCGATTATTTTTCATAAATGACCTCCGTCAGATCGAAGAATTACTTCTCAAATTTTAACATAAACAAGGGCGATTATCTAAAATTTGCCTCTTACTTTTCGCGTCGTGGCGCAATTTTCCGCAAATAAAGACAAACGCGCCGGTCTTGGCTGCTTCTGGGCCTTTTTTGGTAGGCATATTCGACATAGGCCGGCTCATCCCCAGCAAAAATGCTGAGGCAGCTGCCGCGCAGGGCCAAGGGAATGCCGCTGGCGGCAAACTCTTTCTTGCTTTTAGCGTGGTGGCCGCTGGCCAGGAGCAATTTCTGTCCGGCGGGCAAGGACCCGTAGCGGATTTGGCCAGGCGCCAGATAAAAGCTGGCAGTCAATGTCCACTGCTCTTGGTCAAGCTGGCCCGCCGGCTCATCCGTCAACAGGTATGTCCTGTCCTGAAAGGCGAACGGCTGGTTCAAGGCCAGCTGGCGCAAAGGCTGCGGCTTTGGCCGCCGGCTGGGATAGAGCCACCAGCGCTTCTGGTAGCACTGGACGGTCAGACCGCCCTTTTCCTGCGTTTTTCCTTGTTTTAGCAACTGTACATCTAATTGTACTCTTTTATGATATTTTTTCGCGATAAAGTTGCTTAAATGCAGCCCTAAAAGTTCCGGCGGCAAGCCGTCCGCGAGCCGCCACCCCAGACCAGGAACCAATTCCGGCTCAGGCAGCCCGGCCTGCGCGCTGACCGTCAATTGCTTCATCCCCTGCCTGAAGCGGTTGGCATTTTCCACCAGCTTGGGATTTTCCTGTTTGAGCAGGGGCAGGACATGGTGGCGCAGACGGTTGCGCAGGGTTTCATCCGCCAGGTTGGTCTGGTCAAGCACGTAAGGAATTTGCCTTTCTTGGACATAAGCCAGCAATTCTGCTTTTTCAAAATTCAAGAGCGGCCGCAAAAGCTTGATTCCGCCGCGCTCTGAGACGGCCTGCAGGCTGTTCATTTCCTGGGGAATACCTGACCGGAGAAATTTGATCAGGATGTTTTCAATCAAGTCGTCCCCGTGGTGGGCCGTCAGCAGGTAGTCCGCGCCAATTTCCCGGGCTGTCTTTTCCAAGAAAGCATAGCGCCAGTTCCGGGCCGCGGCTTCTATTCCCTTGCCGTTTTCCGGCTGCTGGTCTTTAGGCCACTTGGTCTCAAACAGGCTGATGGCCTTTTGCTGACAGTATTCCTGGAGGACTTGGCTTTCTTGGAAGCTGTCCGCGCGCAGCTGGTGGTCCAAGTGGGCTGCGCAGATCGTGCAGCCTTCTGTTTTTGCCAGTTCAGTCAATAAATCCAGCAGGGCCATGGAATCCGGACCGCCGCTGGCAGCCACCAGCAGCTTCTTGCCTTTTAAAGGCAGCTGCTGCTGCTTGAAAAAGCTGGCCAGCTTCTTTGTTTCATCGTTTATCATCGTTGCTCGTCAATGCTTTCTACAAAAAAATGACCCATCCCTGGGTCATTTGCTAGTTTATGCTCTTATTCAGCTGCCGCCAAAACGGCTTCCAGCTGCTTGATTTCTGCCTGCGCCTTAGCGTCGACCTCATTCAGGGTCTGGGCGAACTGGCTTGGCGTCAGCTGGCTGAACTGGTTGGCCGGATCGGTCAGGTCAGGATCATTGACCCGGCGGATTGACAGGTCATAGCGGCCCTTGCGGATCTGCTGGACGACCACCCGAACTTCCTGGCCGATTTGGTAGCGCTGGCGCTCTCTAAGCCATTCCTGGCCAAAGTCATTCCGGTGAACCAAGCCGCGGTGATGCTGCGGCAGGGTCACGAAGATCCCTAAGTCGGTGATGTTGTTGATCACCCCGTCAAAGCGCTGGCCAGTTTGAATTTTCATTGCTTGTCATCACCTTGTTCGTTAACGTTATAGACCTTTTCGTTGGCCTTGGTGTACTTGTACTTGTAGCGGATCAGCTTGGCCACGTAGTCGCTGTCCTTCAAGTCGTCACGCTTTTCGCGCAATTTCTTGTTGCTGGACTTGACTTGCGCCAGACTGGTCTTGTTGGCGGCCACCTGCTGCTCAACCTTCTTGGTCCGGGCATGGGTAACCACCAGCTGAAAGCCAAGCAGGAGAAACAGCACTAAAAAGCCGGCAATAATCCGGTTGCGGCGCACCCGGTGCACCTCTTTAAACTTTCTCTGCCGTGACTTCAGCTTTCTGACCTGACTGTCAGGCCGCAGCTGCGTAATCTTCTCTGAGTTGTCGTTTCTACCCATCGTGCTGTCCTATTATCCTAAAAATACAGATTATCCTAATTATCCAAAATATCGGTAAATTTATACTTTAGTATAACAGCTTCCTGGGTAAAAGTCATCAGTCAACCAGCTCGTAAAGGTCGCTGGCTTCGGCTTTTTTCGTGGTTTCCCGGATGTCCAGGACCCGGGCCTTGACGACCCGCGTCCCATAAGCAACCGCGATGACGTCGCCAATGGCCACGTTGTAGCTGGACTTGACTGCCTTGCCGTTGACGCTGACGCGGCCCTGGTCGGCCATTTCCTTGGCGACGGTACGCCGCTTGACCAGGCGGGAAATCTTTAAAAACTTGTCAATTCGCATATTTTGCCTCTTTTCTTGCCTTTGTTATCTGATTTGCCTTATCTTTGAATAATCTTGGCCGCGGCCTGGATAAAGGTTCCCAGCTCTGAGAACATCGTCCGTCGCTTGGCCTGAGGCGGCACTTCCAGCAGGACGACCATTTTCTGGTCAGGCCGCATGCTGATCCGGGCCTTCCAGGAAACGTGCTCCAGGGCCTTGAAGATGTTCGGTCCGCTCAATTCCTTTGACGCTGACGCGGAGAAGACCACCTTGATCTTGGCTTCTTTGCGCCGCTTGTCGGTCTGCTTGATCATCGTCAGCACCTGAGCCAGGTCGCAGGCGGCCTTCAAGCCGGCCATGCTGAGCAGGTTCTCGACTGCTTCCGGGTAGTCGCCAAAGCGGTCCAGAAGCTCGTCTTCAATGTCCTGCAGCTCTTGCTCACTGGCAATGCCCTTGATCTTTTTGTAAAATTCGATTTTTTGTTCTTGGTCGGCAATATAGCTGGATGGAATATAGGCTTCCAAGCCCAGATCAAGCTCTGAATTGGACTTGACCGTCTGCTTTTGGCCCTTGCGCGCTTTAATGGCATCAGCCAGCATTTGCGAATAGAGGTCATAGCCGACAGAGTCGATAAAGCCGTGCTGCTTGGCTCCAAGCATGTTTCCGGCCCCTCTGATCGACAGATCCCGCATGGCAATCTTGAAGCCGGCCCCTAGTTCCGTAAAGTCGCGGATGGCATCCAGACGTTTTTCGCCCACTTCCGTCAAAACCTTGTTGGGCTGGTACAAGAAGTAGGCATAGGCCAGGCGGGCGCTGCGCCCAATCCGTCCCCGGAGCTGGTAAAGCTGGCTGAGTCCGTAGCGGTCAGCGTCCTCAATAATCATCGTGTTGACGTTTGGCATGTCGATCCCGGTTTCGATGATGGTCGTCGTCACCAGGATATCGAATTCTCTTTCCAAAAAGCGGTGCAGAATGTCTTCCAGCTGCCCCTCGCTCATCTGCCCGTGGGCATAGGCGATTCTGGCTTCCGGGAGCAGGGCTTCCAGCCTGGCCACCGTTTCCTCGATGTCGCCGACCCGGTTGTGCAGGTAAAAAATCTGCCCGTCTCTTTGCATTTCCCGCTCACAGGCTTCTTTAATGGTGCCCGGCAATTGCTCAAGCACGTAAGTCTGGATAGGATAGCGGTTTTGCGGCGGCGTTTCCATGACGGACAAATCGCGTACCCCCACCATGGACATGTGCAGGGTCCGGGGAATCGGCGTCGCGGTCAGGGTCAAGACGTCAATGTTGGTCTTCAGCTGCTTGAGCTTTTCCTTATGCTTGACCCCAAAGCGCTGCTCTTCATCGATCACCAGCAGTCCCAGGTCCTTAAAGCCAACGTCCTTGGACAGGATCCGGTGGGTGCCGACAACTAAATCAATGCTGCCGTCCTTCAGGCCCGCGATGATCGTTTTGGACTCTGCTGGCGTTTGGAAGCGCGACAAACTGGCTACTTCCACGGGGAAGCCCTGGAAGCGGTCTTTAATCGTCTCATAGTGCTGCTGGGCCAAGATCGTGGTCGGCACTAAGAAGGCCACCTGCTTGCCATCCAGAATCGCCTTAAAGGCAGCTCTGAGGGCTACTTCCGTCTTCCCGAAGCCAACGTCCCCGACTACCAGCCGGTCCATTGGCCGGGGCGATTCCATGTCCGCCTTGATCTCGCGCAGGGTCTGCAGCTGGTCTGGCGTCTCCTGGTAAGGGAAGGCATCCTCAAAGGCCCGCTGGTCAGCATTGTCTTTTGAAAAAGCAAAGCCCTGTTCGGATTCGCGCTTGGCATAAAGATCAATCAGGTCATCCGCGATGTCTTCCACCTTGGCTTGGACCTTGCGCTTGGTCTTGGCCCATTCGCTGCCGCCCAGCTTGTTGATGTGCGGGGCCTTGCCTTCAGAAGCGACGTATTTTTGCACCAAGCCCAGCTGGTCAGCTGGAACGAAGAGCTGGTCGCCCTTTTGGTAGGTGATCGTGATGTAGTCGCGCTTCTTGCCGTCAGTCTCCAGGGTCTTGATCCCTTCAAAGCGGCCAATCCCGTGGTTGACGTGCACCACGTAGTCGCCCGGCTTAAGCTCCGTATAGTTGCGCAGGCGCTGGGCATTTTCCAGGGTCTTGATCCGCCGCTTGGGCTGGCTGGTCTTGTTGAACAGCTCCTTTTGGGTCAAATAGACCAGCTTGCGGCTTGGCAACAGGAAGCCGCTGGGCATGGCGCCAACGATGATCTGAGCCCGCCCTTCAAGCAGGTCTTCGGCCCGACACAAGGGATAGTGCATGTCGAAGTCGTTGAAGGTGATGCTCATCTGCTTGGCCTGCTTCTCCGTAGCGGCCTGCAGGATGACGGTCTGTCCGCCCTTTAGGTATGAAGTCACTTCCGTGTGCAAAAGCGGCATTTGGCCAAAGAACTGCTGGGGCTCCCGGCTGTCCCACTCCAAGTGCTGGCCAAAGCGCAGGCGGCCCATGGACCGCTTGAACAGGCTGGCAAAAATCCGGTGGTGGCGGTCCTTCTTTAAGACTGCCCCGAAATCCAGGCGCAAGGTCTGCCTTGGCAGCAATTCCCCGCTTTCCAGCTGGCTGTTGAGATAGTCCTGGTTGGCCGCGTCGATGGCTTCAACGCTGTCAGTGATCGGCTTCCAGTCATTGAAGAAGAGAAGCGCGTCCTTGGGCAGGTAGTCCAGCAGGCTGCTGGCCTTGGGGTTCAAGTAGTCCACATAGCTGGCACGATTTTCCGGCAGCTCCCCGCTGGCCAGGGCTTCTTGTGCCAAAGTCAGCTGGGCGGACAAGTCCTTGCCAGCTTTTTCAGCCGCTGCCAGGTCTTTGGCCAGCAAGTCTCCGGCCTGCAGGATGGCCTCTGGGGAATAGACCTGGTCGATTGCCGCGGAAATGGTCACTTGGTCCAAGTCCTCCTGGCTGCGCTGGCTAGCCAGGTCAAAAGTCTTGACCGTGTCCACTTCATCGCCGAAGAACTCAAGCCGGACCGGCTCTTCCCGATCCAGCGGGTAGATATCGACGATATCCCCGCGCATGGCAAATTCCCCTGGCCGCTGGACCAGGGCTTCTTTCTTATAGCCTGACTGCCTGAGCCAAGCCGCCAAGTCGGCTAGTTCAACCTCATCTTCCGGCTGGAAAGTCCGCTTGGCCTTCTTAAAGGCGGCAGGATCCGAAAGCTTGTACTGCAAGCCCTGCGGGGTCGTGATAATGATCCCGCTCTGGCCGCTCAAGGCCAGGTTCAGCGCCTGAATCCGGCTTGAGAGCTCATCTGGCGAGCTGACGGCCGTCTGGGTGGCAATCGTTGGGTCCAGGGTGAACAGCTGGACCTGTTCATCAGCAAACAGGCCGGCCAGGTCGCTGTAGCGCTCCTGGGCTTTGTGTTCATTTTCTTCAACGACTAAGACCGTCCCCGGCCGCTGGGCCAGCAGGTACTGCAAAAAGAAGGCGAAAGCACCACGCTCGGCCCCAGTCAAAAGCGAGTTCTTGACCGCGGATGTTTTCGCGATGAAGTCATTGACCTGCTGGTCGTCTTTTAAGAAATCAATTAATTGCATACGCTAACAACATTTTTCCTTAATTGTACTTGTTCATCAAATATTGGGCACTCTTGCCGGCGATAAAGTCGTCAATGATCTTGGCGCTAGTCGCGAAGGCTTGATCCATGGCCTTCTGCTGGTCAGCGTCAAAGGGCGTCAGCACCCAGGAAACCACGCTCTGCTTTTGCGGGTGGCGGATCCCAATCTTGAGGCGGTTGAATTTCTCAGTCCCCAAGTCGGCGATGATGCTCTTGATCCCATTGTGGCCGCCTGACTTGCCGCCGGCCCGGATTCTGATCTTGGCAATTGGCATGTCCATGTCGTCGTGGATAATCAGAATGTCTTCTGGCGCGATCTTGAAGAATTTGGCTATTTGGGCCACGGAGCGGCCTGACTCGTTCATGTAGGTCTGCGGTTCCAGCAGAATGACGTCTTCGCCATTGATCTTCTGCTTGCTGTAAAGGCCCTCAAACTTGTCTCGATCTAAGGTCAGCCCGTTTTCCTTCAAGTAGTGGTCCAGGGCCATGAAGCCCGTATTGTGCTTGGTGCGGTCATACTTGGCACCTGGATTGCCTAAGCCTGCGATTAATTTCATTTTTGCTTGTATCTCCTCGTAATCTGTATCTTTTCTATTCTAGCACATCCCGGCAAATTCCTTATTTTAACGCTCTCTCAGTAATCTTTAATTTAAGCTTTTAGCATGATATAATGTGAAAGTACGAAAACATTTACATCTATTAGTATTTAGACAACTTTACCGGAGGTTCTCCTATGCTGATTAAATCATTGGTGATCAAGAAAGATTATTTGACGACGGTCAACGAACACGCCACCTTGGAAGAAGCCCTGAAGGTTCTGGAAAGCTCTGGCTACCGCTGCGTGCCAATTTTGGATGACAGCGGCAAGATCTTCCGCGGCAACATCTACAAGATGCACATCTACCGCCACAAGTCCCAAGGCGGCGACATGAGCCTGCCAGTTACCTATCTGCTCAAGAACGCCACCAAGACTATCAAGATCAACGCCCCATTCTTCCAAGTCTTCTTCACGATCAAGGACTTGCCTTACATTTCCGTTTTGGATACTGACGGCAGCTTCTATGGGATCTTGACCCACGCCCGCTTGCTGGACATGCTGTCATCCGCTTGGAACGTCAAGACTGGTGCTTACGTTTTGACCGTTTTGTCAACCAACGACAGCGGCAACCTGGCCAAGATGTGCAAGATCATCGCTAAGTTCGTCAACCTGGCCGGGGCGATGACTTTGGACGCGCCGACTGGCCAATACAACGGCAAGTACGTCCGCCGCACCTTGTTCACCCTGCCGCAAGGCACTTCAGAAACCCAGATGAAGGCTATCTGCAAGAAGCTCAAGTCCAAGGACTTCCCAGTCGTTGCCGTCGAAGACCTGGCTGCCGGCATGAACATCATGAGCGAAGAAAAGCCTGGCGTCTTCTTAAACGAAGAAATCAACAAGCACTAAAAAAGCCAGCAAAACAACAAAAGTTTCAGGATCAGCTGATCCTGAAACTTTTTTCTTTGAAATTCGTTATTTTCGCAATTTTTCAGCCTACTTATTGTCGTAGACCCGAGCCAAGCGGTCGTTGAACAGGCAGGCCACTTCGTAGTGGATGGTGTCCAGCCAGTCCGCGGCCTTGCGCAGGCTGTTTGGCGCTGCCGGATCCTTGGAGATCAGTTCCACCTTGGTGCCAGCCGGCATTTCTTTTGGCAAAAGCACCATAAACTGGTCCATGCAGACCCGGCCCACGATTGGACAGTAGACGTCGCCGACCTTGACCTTGAAGCCTTGGAACTTGCGGATCCAGCCGTCAGCGTAGCCAACTGGAACCGTTCCGATCCATTCATCGCCTTCGGCGATGTGGGTTGACCCGTAGCCAACCCCATAGCCCTTGTGAATCTGCTTGACGTAGGTCAGTTCACTGACAAAGGACATGGCTGGCTTGAGCTCAAAGGCTGGCTCAAGATCGGCTGAGCCGGGAGCTGAAGACGGGTTCAAGCCATAGAGGCCGATCCCGAAACGGACCAGGTCACTGTCGATGTCCTTTTCAAACAAGCTGGCCGCCGTGTTGTCAACATGAATCCACTTTGGCTTGACCGTCAAGAGGCTTTGCAAGTGCTTGAAGCGCTTGACCTGGTAGTCAAAATAGGCGTGGTCGGCGCTGTCGGCAGAAGCAAAGTGGGTAAACATCCCTTCAACGAAGAAAGCGTCATTGTCCTTCAGGTAGTCGTTGACCCGCTTGAAGTCTTCGTCTTCGCTGAAGCCGATCCGCCCCATGCCGGAGTCGATGGCCAGGTGGATCTTCAGCTGCAGCCCCTCCTTGCGCAGGACCTGTTCGGCTTCCTTAAGCCATTCCAAGCTGGAAACCGGTAGGGAAATGTCATTGGCCGCGGCCAAGGCTGCCTCAGCTGCTGGCTGCAAGCCCAAGACCAGGATTGGCTTGACGACTTGCGCCCGGCGCAATTCCAGCCCCTCATCCAGCATGGCCACGCAGAAACCGTCAGCGCCGGCCTCCTCCATCACTGGTGCTAAAGCCACGGCTCCATGCCCGTAGGCGTTGGCTTTGACCACGCAAAAGAGCTTCTGGCCCGGCTTTAAATGCTTCTTGGCATTGACGGTATTCTCTCTAATCGCGGCGACATCAATGTGGAGCGCTGCTGGTCTGTTAACTGCCGTAATCATCGTTATTTATCCCTCCAGGACAACAAATGTACTGATTTCATGATTATCATGCGCGATCGTGGAAAAAATCTTCCCCGGGTAGCCCTTGACCGTGGTCACTGGGGCGCCGTTTTCATCCCACAGGGTTTCAATGTCCTGCAGGGCTACGGCCTTGCCAATTCCAGTTCCAAGTGCTTTGGCAAAAGACTCCTTGATCCCCCAGCGCCCGCCCAGATATTCAGCCTTGCGCTTGTCGCTAAGCTGCTGGTACTGGGCAAATTCAGCTGGCGTCAGGACCTTTTTGGCGAAGTCATCGCCCTTGGCCACCAGGGCCTGAAAACGGGCGATCTCGATGATGTCATTGCCGATTCCCTTGATCATTTTTCCTCCTTGTGCGCTTTCTAAATTATATATCTACAAATTTTAAATAAAAAGACCAAGTCAAAAAGCTTGGTCTTTTTATAAAATTCATCTTTATTTCAGCCTTAGCCCTTGCGGTTCCGGATCTTGAAGCCCTGCTTGCTGCCGTGGCCTGACCGGCCCTTGCGGTCAAAATTGCGGCTGCGGCGGGCGTTCTTGCCATAGCGGCCGTGGTTGTCGCCCCGGTGGCTGCCATGGCCATTGCCGCCATGGCGGCGATTGCCGCGGTATGGCAACGGCTTTTCTGGCGTAATCTTGACTTGAACGTCAGCATCATTGGCCAATTCCTTCAACAAGGCCGCGGCCAGGTCTTCTGCCGTGTAGTTCTCCAGCAGCTGCTCAGCTGCTTCAGAGTACTTGGTCAAGTCGTTGGCAAGCAGCTCATCAACCTTGACTGCTGCCTGCTGCATCTGCCCTTCAAAGGCTTGTGCGGCTGTTGGCGGACGAAGCGGAGACATCTTCTTCTTGGTCAGGTCTTCGATGGTCCGCATGTAGCCGACTTCATTCGGCGTCACGAACGTCACGCTCATCCCGCTCTTGCCGGCCCGGCCGGTTCTGCCGATCCGGTGCACGTAAGAGTCAGGGTCTTGCGGAATGTCATAGTTATAGACGTGGGTCACGCCCGAAATGTCCAAGCCGCGGGCCGCAACGTCGGTGGCCACCAGGATGTCCAGCTTGCCTTCCTTGAAGCGCTTGAGCACCTGCATCCGGCGGGCCTGGGTCAAGTCGCCGTGGATGCCGGCAGCGTTGTAGCCGCGGGCCAAGAGCCCCCGGGTCAATTCGTCGACCCGGCGCTTGGTCCGGCCAAAGACAACGGCCAGATCAGGATTTTCCACGTCGATCAGCCGGCACATGGTGTCGAACTTTTCGCTTTCGCGCACGCGGACGAAGTATTGGTCGATCAGGTCAGCCGTCAGTTCCTTGGCCTTGATCTTGACGATCTTCGGGTCATTCATGAACTTTTCGCCCAGGCGCTGGATTGGCTTTGGCATGGTAGCACTGAACAGCAGGGTCTGGCTGCGACTGTCCGCGTAGGACAAAATGCTTTCGATATCTTGAATGAAGCCCATGTCCAGCATTTCGTCAGCTTCATCCAGAACGACTGTCTTGACCTGGTCCAGCTTGATCGTCTTGCGCTTCAAGTGGTCCAGCAGGCGGCCTGGAGTGCCGACCAAGATTTCCGGAACGTTCTTCAAGGCCCGGATCTGGCGGCCAATGTCTGCCCCGCCGTAAACGACCTGGACGCGGGCTTTTTCATCGCGCCCTAAGCGGAAAAGCTCTTCCTGGGTCTGGATGGCCAGTTCCCGGGTTGGCTCAATAATAATCGCCTGGATTGAATGCAGGTTCTTGTCCAGCTGCTGCAGGATCGGCAGGCCAAAAGCCGCCGTCTTCCCAGTCCCCGTCTGGGCCTGGCCAATTACGTCTTCGCCGGCCAAAGCCAAAGGGATGGTTTGGGCTTGAATTGGCGTAGCCTCTTCAAAGCCTGAGCGCTTAATCGCCTTTAACAAATCATCATTCAATCCTAATTCAGTAAATTTCAAATTGTTCTCCTATTTCAGTCTGTCGAGCACTTTTTCCAGGTGCATGCCGTGTGAGCCCTTGAGCAGGACGATATCGTTTTCGTGAATGTCGCTGCGCAGATCATCGATCAAGTGGTCCATCTCATCTTCTGGATAGTAGTGCAGGTCTTCTTCCGGGTACTTGTCTTTTACGGCTTCGTACAAGTACTTCATTTCTGATCCGAAAAGGTAAAGGACGTTGATCTTTTCCGGATCCAGGTCTTGGGCCAATTCCGCGTGCAGCTCATGGGATTTGGCGCCTAATTCCAGCATGTCGGCCAAAACGGCAATCCGCTTGCCGCCTTCCTTTGGCGCGACCTGACCGAAGCTGGCAACGACGGCCTTAACGGCCGTTGGGTTGGAGTTGTAGATGTCAGACATGATGTCTTCGCCGCAGTCGCCCTTTTCCCATTCCATCCGGTTGGCCGTTGGCACGAAGTGGGCCAGGCCAGCCGCGATTTCTTCATCGCTTTCGCCAAAGTGGCGGCCGACGCAGATGGCAGCCATGGCGTTAGATACGTTGTGGCGGCCGATCATTGGAATGCTGAATTCCTGGTCTGAGTCGTTGATGGTAAAAGTTGCGTGGTGCATGAAGCTGTGCATGCTGGTGGCGTGAACCGTGTCCTGGTCGCCGAAGCCAAAAGTAGCCTTGGCCTGGCTGAGCTTGCCGGCTCTTTCCACCAGCAGCGGCTCATCGCCGTTGTAGATAAACTCGCCGTCTTCCTGCAGGAAGTCGGTAATCTCCATCTTGGAGTCCGCGATCTTGTCGCGGCTGCCAAAGAATTCAATGTGGGCTTCGCCGATCATGGTAATGACGGCAACGTCTGGCCGGGCCAGCTTGCTCAGTTCGTGCAATTGTCCGGCCCGGTCCATGCCCATTTCCAGGACCAGGATTTCCGTAATTGGCTGCATTTCCAAAATCGTCATTGGCACGCCAATTTCGTTGTTAAAGTTGGCTTGGGTCTTGTAAACGTTGAAGCGCTTGGACAAAACAGCCGCGATCATATCCTTGGTCGTCGTCTTGCCGTTGGACCCAGTGATGCCCACGACCAGGGGATTGACCTTCTGCAGGTAGTAGCGTGCTAAATCCTGCATGGCCCGCAATGTGTCAGGCACTTCCAAAACCGCGATATTGTCCGGCTTGCCAGGGTGACCCGCCTCCCACAAAGTCGCGCTCGCCCCGGCGCTGACCGCACTTTCGACGAAGTCGTGGCCGTCGCGCTCACCCTTGATTGGGACGAACAGGCCACCCGCCGTAATCTTGCGCGAGTCAAAAGCGACCGAAGTGATTACCGTTTCTTCATTGCCTTCACAAGTTGTATTTAAAGCTTGGGCAATTTCTGCCAGCTGCATCTTCATTCCTAAAACTCCTTAAGTTAAGAATCTATTTACACTGTCACCTATTATACTTTGTTTGATACAAGACACTCAACACCTACAATAAAAAAAGCAACCCGGACGGGCTGCTTTTAAAGTGCAAAGAACGATTAGTTCTTCTTGTTGAAGCCGTACTTCTTGTTGAAACGTTCGATTCGACCATCTGCTGCAGCAAACTTTTGCTTGCCAGTGTAGAATGGGTGAGAATCTGATGAAACTTCAACACGAACCAGTGGGTAAGTCTCGCCTTCAAATTCGATAGTTTCTGACGGCTTCAAAGTTGAGCCGGCAACGAACTTAAAGCCAGTTGCTGAGTCCATGAAGCAAACTTCTTGATAATCTGGGTGAATACCTTGTTTCATAATTCTATAACTCCTTTGCCATAACCATTTTTCAGGCCATAGATTAATCGATTAACTCTAATATCATAACACCCTTCGCCGCCATTTACAAGGTCCTGGCGCAAAAGTGCCCTCGAAAAAGCCAAAAACTAGAACTTCAATTCTTGAATGATCCGCTGCTTTTCTTCTGGAGCCAGAACCGGGTAATCCAGGGGCAGCTGGCTGATTGCCTGGGAAATAATGTTGGAGACCAGGTAGCGGGAATACCACTTGTCGTCAGCCGGGATCACGTACCAAGGGTTGGCCGGCGTTGCCGTATTGTTGATGGCTCTTTCATAGGCATCTTGGTATTGCGGCCAGAAGTCGCGCTCCTTGACGTCATTGGCTGAAAGCTTGTAGTTCTTCTTTTCCACCGCCAGCCGGCCCTTGAAGCGGGAAGCCTGCTCTTCCTTGGAAATGTTCAAGAAGAACTTGAGAATCAGGTAGCCTTGCCGGTTCAGATATTCCTCCCAGTAGCGGATGTCGCTGTAGCGCTGCTGCCAAAAGGCCTCCGTCACGTCCGCGGTCTTGACGATGCCTGGCAATTCCTGCTTCAAGACCAGTTCCGGGTGCACGCGCTGAACCAATACGTCTTCATAGTGGGACCGGTTGAACACGCCCAAATAGCCGCGCGGCGGCAGCTGCTTTTCTACCCGCCACAGGTAGTCGTGGGTCAGTTCTTCACTGGTTGGCTGCTTGAAATTGGCCGTTTGAAAGCCGATCGGGTCTACCCCTTCAAAGACGTGGGTAATCATGCTGTCCTTGCCGCCGGCATCCATGGCCTGGAAGACGCACAAGACCGCGTACTTCTTGTCGGCATACATCTTCTTTTGGGCCTTGCGGATGACCTTGGCGTTGGCCTGGACAGCCTTCTTGATCGCAGCCAGCTGGGCGCTGGAGTCGACCAAATGGGTCGGTAGGGTCTTCAAGCGCAGGTCAGGGCCGGTAAACTTGACGTTTTCAGGCAATTCAAATGGCTTAAGCAACATCTATTTTTCCTCCTCATCTCGGCAAAAAGCGAAATATGCAATTAGTCTTCTTAATTTTAAAACAAAAGCCGGCAGCGGGAACAAAAAAAGCTGGATTTGCTCCAACTTTCCTTGTTTTATCGTTTTGCTTTTGTTCTTTTTACTTGTCAGGCACGTCGCGAATCTCGACGTCAGCCCCAATTTGGCGCAGCTTCTGCTCTACCCGGTCATAGCCCCGCAAAATGTTGCCGGCATTGTTGATAACGGTCTCGCCTTCAACCATCAAGCCCGTCAGCATCAAGCAGGCCCCGGCCCGGATTTCATCAGCATGCACAACTGCGGCGTGCAGCTGGCTGCCTGGATGAACCAAAATAATATTGTCCACGACGTTGATCGAGGCCCCCATCTTCTGCAGCTCAGGCACGTGCCGATTCCGCTTCGGGTAGATCGGGTCAATGATGACCCCTTCGCCCGTCTTCGCGGTCAGCAGCAGCGGCGTGATCGGCTGCTGCAGGTCAGTCGCGAAGCCTGGGTAAGTGCCGGTGCGGACCTGGACCATCTTCAGTTCGCCGGCTGGGTAGACAAAGAGCGAGTCTTCATCAGTATCGATAACGACGCCCATTTCTTCCACCTTGGCCAAAAAGGCATCCAAGTGTTCCGCGATAATGTTGTGGATGCGAATGCCATTGCCGATGCAGGCAGCCATGGAAATGTAGGTCCCGGCTTCAATCCGGTCAGGGATGATCGTGTGCGGCACTTTGGCTTCAAGACGCTCAACCCCGTCGATTCGGATGGTATCAGTCCCCGCCCCGCGGATCTTGGCCCCCATGTTGTTCAGGAAGGTTGCCAGGTCGATAATTTCCGGCTCCTTAGCGGCGTTTTCAATCACCGTCCGGCCACTGGCCGTTACGGAAGCCATGATGATGTTCATCGTGGCGCCAACTGAGGCCATCTTCAAATGGATATCGGCACCCTTCAGACCTTCTTCAGGAGCCGTGATTACGATCTGTTCATTTTCATATCTAACGTCTGCACCCAGCGCTTGGAAACCCATAATGTGTTGGTCAATGGGACGCGGACCAATGTCGTCGCCGCCAGGGAAACCAACAATCGCTTTACCGAAACGACCAAGCAGAGCACCCATAAAGTAGTATGAAGCGCGCAAACTCTTAATCTTCCCAGCAGGTAACGGGCTCATCTTGATCTCGGTTGGGTCGATGCGCAGCGTCATTTCGTGGAAGTCACAGTGGACGTCCATTTCACTCAGCAAGTCCATCAAATTGTCCACGTCAGCAATTCTTGGAACGGATTCCAAGGTTACCGGGGTACGGGACAAGATTGAGGCTGGAATCAGCGCAACCGTGGAGTTCTTCGCCCCACCAATCCAGATATCGCCCTGCAGGGGTTTCCCTCCGTGAATTATCATTTGCTTCATTTGGGAAAATAAGTCCTTTTCTTTGTTTATTGTCAAATTATCATAATAATGTTAATGGATATTCATTAAAAAAACAAGAGAAGAGATTAGCTCTTCCCTTGCAATCCTTTATATTATTATCGTACAAAAATTAGAACTTGTCGACCTGCAAACCACTGGCTGCCCCAATAAAGCCCTTGAACAAGCCTTCTGGACGGTTAGGTCTGCTCAGGAATTCTGGGTGGTATTGGGCGGCGATGAAGAACTTCTTGTCGCTCAATTCGATAATTTCAACCAGGCGGTTGTCAGGTGAAACCCCGCTGAAGGTCATGCCGGCCTTTTCAAAGGCAGCCCGGTACTTGTTGTTGAACTCGTAGCGGTGACGGTGACGTTCTTGGATGACGTCCTGGTTGTCGTAGCAGGCGCGGGTCTTGCTGCCGGCCTTCAGCATGGCTGGGTAAAGGCCCAGACGCAAGGTGCCGCCGATCTTTTCCTGGTCGCGCTGGTCAGCCATCAAGTCAATGATGTTGTTTTCGCAGTCTGGCTCAGCTTCGGCAGAGTTGGCATCGTTGAGGTGCAGGACGTTGCGGGCGAATTCCACGCTGGCCATCTGCATCCCCAGGCAGATCCCAAAGAATGGCAGGTCATGCTCGCGCGCGTATTGGATGGCCAAAATCATGCCTTCAAGGCCACGGGTCCCGAAACCGCCAGGCACGATCAAGCCTTGAGTATCCTTGAGCAGGTCAGCAACATTGTCCTTGGTAATGTCTTCCGCCTGGATCTTTTCAACTTCGATCTTGGTGTTGTACAGGTAGCCGGCGTGCTGCAGGGCGTCAGTAACTGAGATGTAGGCATCTTCCAGTTCAACGTACTTGCCGACCAGGGTGATCTTGGTCTTGTGCTTCAGGTTCTTTGCCCGCTCATCCATCCGGCGCCATTCGTCCATGTCAGCAACTGGCTTAGGACTGTCGATGTGCAGGAAGTCGACGATCTTTTGGTCAACGCCTTGTTCCTGGTATGACAACGGCACGTCAAACAATGATGGCGCGTCAAGCGATTCAACGATGTAGTCGACTGGCACGTCGGTGAAGGTTGAGATCTTGTCCTTCATTTCCTGTGGAACTTCCATCTCTGAACGCAGAACCAGCATGTTTGGCTGAATCCCGATTGACCGCAAAGTTGCTACTGACTGCTGGGTTGGCTTGGATTTCAGTTCCTTAGCCGCGCGCAGGTATGGCACGAAGGTCACGTGAACGTACATGACGTTTTCAGCCCCAACTTCCCGGCGCATTTGCCGGATGGCTTCCATGAATGGAGTTGATTCCATGTCGCCAACCGTACCGCCGATTTCGGAAATAACGACGTCGGTGTCAGTCATTTGCGCTGCCCGCATCACCTTTTCCTTGATCATGTTGGTTACGTGCGGAATCACTTGCACAGTGCCGCCGTGGTAGTCGCCGCGGCGCTCGCGCATCAGGACCTCTTGGTAGATCTTACCGGTCGTGACGTTGGAGTACTTGCTGGTTCTAACGTCGACCAGTCTTTCATAGTGGCCCAAGTCAAGGTCAGCTTCAGTACCGTCATCGGTGACGAAGACTTCACCGTGCTGGTATGGGTTCATCGTCCCTGGGTCGATGTTGATGTATGGGTCAAACTTTTGCATGGTGACCTTCAGGCCCCGGTTTTTAAGCAACCGGCCAATGCTTGACGCCGTGATCCCCTTCCCCAGTGATGAAACAACGCCACCTGTCACAAAGATATATTTTGTCATTGAGCTCTCCTTTGAAAAAAATAAAAAGCTCCCTTGGTCAGGGAGCTAAACGCACATAGGGTGCCCAAGCAAAATATTAGCGGCTTTTGCCATTTAAGTCAAGGGCCCACCCCAATAATTAATTATTCGTCGCTGTCGTCGTCTTCGTCGTCCATGTCATCGTCAAGCTGGGACAATTGGCCTTCAATTCCGTCTGGCAGTGAGTCTTCGTCTTCATCATCGCTGTCATCGTCGTAATCACTGTAGTCGTCATCGTAATTGTCGTCGGAACTGTCGTCATCGTCGTCAGTGTCATCGTCATCGTCGACGCTGTCCATGTCTTCATCTTCAGGGTCGTCGTTTTCGTAGTCGATCACGTCGTCGCCTTCAGTCGTTGCTAAGAAGGCGTTGACCTTCTTGTGGTGCTTGCGGGTTGAGGCTTCATCGCCATCGTCTTCTGGGTGGTCGACTTCTTCGTCGATCGCCTCGTACTTGAACCAGGTCCGCAGCGCCCACACGTTTTCACCCATGGAAATAAAGCGGCCATCGGTGTTCATGTCCGTGTAAAATTGTGGCAAGCGTTCGCGAATTTCTTCATCACTCTTGTGCAAGTATTGTTGTACTTCGTTTACGATATCGGCAAAAGCCATTCTTTCGCCATGATCTTCCAAAATTGCGTGCGCAACTTCAATCATTGATAATTCGTTGCGATCTACGTCTTTAAAATCAGCTAATCCCACAGTTGAGCGTCCTCTCTATTTAATCTTATCTATTTTACACGTCATTTAAGCAAAAATCAACGAGACGGCATAACTACCAATTAAGTCTACACCACTAAACAGGTCATATTCAACTTCAAGTTGCTGGCCAGCGGCAATTTCTTTGAATTCCAGCCGCTTGGTCTCAGACACCAGATCCATTTGCCGGCCCTGGACGACGTACTTGCACTGACCTTTCTCGCCCAAGATAAAGTGCATCTGGGAGAAGTTGGCCCGATCGCTCCCTCGGCGGATCAGCAGCTCCTGCTCCTTGACGAGCATCTTGACCGGTACGTTTTCCGTCTCATAAAAAATCCGCTTGATGGCCCCGTCTTCGCGCAGCTCCCCGTCTGCCTCCTGGCGGATAGTCTCAGTTTGGTCCGCTTGGGTAATCTTGCTGGTTAAGTTGATCTTGACTTTCTTACTCATATTTCACTAACTTTCGCGCTTTAATCAAATAGTCCCTTCAGCAGGCTGGAGGGTCTTTTGCTATAATTTTAGATAGCATATTCCTGAACATATTTTAATATGTTTTTGGAAAAATAAAAACAATTAAGAATGGAGGATCCTGTTTTGCCTAAATTTACCAGTCCAAAGTTGGCCCGTGAAGTCGTCGTCCGCGACCCGGTCCACGGCTACATCCATCTTGAAACCCAAGTGGTTCTGGACGTCGTCCGGTCCAAAGAATTCCAGCGGATGCGCCGGATCAAGCAGCTGGGGCCAACGGCGTTCGTTTTCCCCGGGGCAACCCACACCCGTTTTGAACACAATCTGGGCGTTTATGAATTAGCCCGCCGCATTTCCAACCTGTTTACGGACAAGTATCCGTCCCAGGTGCCTGGCGATGGGCTGTGGAACAGCGATGAGAACCTCCTGGTCCAATGTGCCGGCCTCTTGCATGACATCGGCCACGGCCCTTACTCTCACACCTTTGAGCACCTTTTTGGCACCAACCATGAAAAAATCGGCCAGATGATCATCACCGACCCCTCCACCGAGGTCAACCAAGCCCTGCGGCAGGTCTCGCCCAGCTTCCCTGAAGCCGTGGCCAGCGTAATCGCCAAGACCTACAACAACCCCCAGGTCGTCAAGATGATCTCCAGCCAGGCTGACGCTGACCGGATGGACTACCTGCTTAGAGACGCCTACTTCACCGGGGCCTCATACGGGGAATTCGACCTTGACCGGGTCTTCCGGGTCATTCGTCCATATAAGGACGGGATCTGCTTTACGGCTAACGGGATGCATGCCGTTGAAGACTATATCGTCTCCCGCTACCAAATGTACCAGCAGATTTACTACCACCGGGTCAACCGGTCCATGGAAGTCATCCTCCACCACCTTTTGGAAAGAGCCCAGCTGCTCTACCAAAAAGGCGAGCTGGAAGTCACTCCCAGCCTGGCGCATTTTTTGGCAGGCGACTGGACCTTGGACGACTACCTTAAAATGGACGACGGGGTCATGGAGACCAACTTCTCCATGTGGACCCAGTCCAAGGACCCGATTTTAGCCGACCTGGCCAGCCGCTACCTTTTCCGCAAGCCCCTGGCCAGCGTCAAAATCGACGAGGAAAGCAAGGGCCTGATCCCCAAGCTCAAGCGCCTGATCAAGCAGGCAGGCTTCAACCCGGACTATTACACCGACGTCAACTCCGCTTATGATGAGCCATATGACGCCTACAAGCCAACGGGCAAGAACGCCAACAGCCAGATTGAGATCATGCAGGACGACGGCTCCTTGATTGAGCTTTCCCACCTCAGCCCCCTGGTCAAGGCCTTAAACGGGACCTTGCAGGGCGACGAGCGCTTCTTCTTCCCGACGGCCATGCTCAGCCGCGGGGATGAGACCCAGCTTTTTGACGCGATCTACGAAGAATTCCAGAAGTACATCAAGAATGGCTCCCTGCACTACTTGCGCCGGCCAAGCAAGAAAAACAAATAAAAGAAAAACTACCAAGTTCTATGAAACTTGGTAGTTTTTTAGACTCTGAAAGCTGAAAGCTTATTGGTCCTTGTACTTGTTGGCGTCGTAACGCGTGTCGAACAACGGGCTCATTGCCTTGTGTTCCAGGATCAGCTTGATGGCATCGCCCATCAAAGGTCCAACTGAAACCAAAGTCATCTTGTCCAGGTTCTTTTCGGCTGGCTGCTGAATTGAGTCGGTCAAAACAAGGCGCTTGATTACTGAGTTGTTCAAGCGGTCGATCGCTGGGCCGGACAAAACGGCGTGAGTCGCGCAAGCGTAGACTTCGGTTGCACCGGCATCCTTCAAGGCTTGGGCAGCCAAGGTGATGGTGCCGGCAGTATCGATCATGTCGTCGATCAGGATCGCGCGCTTGCCCTTAACGTCACCGATGATGTTCATGACTTCAGCAACGTTGGCGCGTGGACGGCGCTTGTCAACGATGGCAATTGGCGTGCCAAGGAATTCAGCCAGCTTGCGGGCACGGGTAACGCCACCGTGGTCTGGTGAAACGACAACCGCGTCTTCTTCCAAGTGGTTGCTCAGGAAGTAGTCAGCCAAAAGCGGCGCGCCCATCAAGTTGTCGACAGGGATGTCGAAGAAGCCTTGAATTTGTGGAGCGTGCAGGTCCAATGACAGCACGCGGTCAGCCCCGGCGGTTTGAATCATGTCGGCAACGAGCTTGGCAGTGATTGGTTCACGGGCACGGGTCTTGCGGTCTTGACGAGCGTAGCCGTAGTATGGCAGCACGATGTTGACTGAAGCCGCGCTGGCCCGGCGAACGGCGTCGATCATGATCAAGAGTTCCATCAAGTTGTCGTTGACTGGAGCACTGGTTGATTGAATCAAGAATACGTCCTTGCCACGAACTGAGTCGTCAATGTTGACTTGGATTTCGCCATCACTGAAGCGAACAACGCTTGAAGTTGACAGCTTCACACCCATGCGCTTGGCGATTCTTTCAGCCAATGGCTTGTTTGAATTAAGAGCAAAAAGCTTGATATTGTCCTTGTAAGACATAATTTCCTCCGAAAAAAACAGCATTTACCAACTTCTATTTTAACAAAGTCCAGCATTCTTTTGTTGGAAAAAAGCCATTTGTGTTCAGTTTTTAAGCAAAAAATTTCCCTCTTCCCGCCTTTGCCATGGCCAAAAAGCAGGAAAGGCTTTTATTTTTGGCATGGATAGAATAAAACGTCTGTTTTCGGGCACCAAAAAAGCCTTGACTCGCGTCAAAGCTTTTCTTGGATTACTTAGTCTTGGTTACCGTAACGTCTGAAGCCTTCAAGTAAGCGGCGTTGCCGATGTAGTAGTACTTAGCGCCTTTGATAGTAACAGTCTTTACAACGTTGTAGCTAACGTTCTTGTAAGCTACAGTGCTGCTCCAGCCATTGTACTTGTAAGGCTTAGCCTTGGTGAACTTTGAACCGTCCTTGTGGTAGTAAGGAACAGTCTTCTTGGCTACCTTGACTGCTGCAACCGTCTTTGCTGCCTTCTTAGTAGAAGTCTTCTTTGATGAAGTCTTGCTTGATGACTTAGTTGAGGTCTTCTTGGTTGAAGTAGTCTTCTTGGCTGCGGCCTTCTTGGTTGAAGCTACCTTAACGTCTGAAGCCTTCAGGTAGGCGTTGTTGCCGATGTAGTAGTACTTGGCACCCTTGACGGTCAATTCCTTGGAAACCTTGAAGGTAATGTTCTTGTAAGCTACAGTGCTAGTCCAGCCAGCGTACTTGTATGGGTTGGTCTTAGTGAACTTTGAGCCGTCTGCGTGATAGAAAGGAGTAGTCTTCTTAGTTACCGTAACGGAAGTAACATTGGTTGCGGTACCAGCTGGGACAGCAGCTTTCTTAGCAGTGGCCGCCTTCTTAGTTGAAGTCTTCTTGGCTGCAGTCTTCTTTGATGATGACTTAGCTGAGGTCTTAGTTGAAGTGGTCTTCTTAGCCGCAGTCTTAGTTGAGGTCTTCTTTGATGATGAAGCAGCCTTAACAGTCTTGCTTGCAGTTACCTTAACGTCTGAACCCTTCAAATAAGCATCGTTGCCGATGTAGTAATACTTAGCCCCCTTGATAGTAACGGTCTTGATTACCTTGTAGTTTGCGCCCTTGCCAGTAGTAGCGCTGGAGTACTTGCCGTACTTGTAAGGCTTAGCCTTGGTGAACTTTGAGCCGTCCTTGTGGTAGTAAGGAGCAGTCTTCTTAGTGACCGTAACGGCAGTTGCTTGAGTCGCAGCCAGAGTCACGCTAGCGTTTTCAGCAACCAAAACTGCTGGAGCAGCCATGCCCAAAGCCAGTGATGCAGAAACAAGTGCAATCTTCTTTGTAAGTTTCATTGAAAAATACCTCTCTTCGTATGTCTGAAATACAACACCCTTACTTCTGTTCGATTATACACCTCGAGACTAAAAAATAGTTGTTAAAGTTTAAAAAAGAAACACTAAATCTTTCTTAAGTGCTGTAAGCGAATACATTATCTTGAGAAAATTAGTTTTTCAACCCTTTTGTAATCGTTTTGCAACAAGCGCTTTTAACCAAAATAGATTGATCGGACTTTGAACAAGCCGAAGCAGATTGCTCCTGAATTTGTAAAAAACGATTTGGACCTTGGCTGCAGTAGTTTTGAAACGAAACGCGTGATTTTGGACCCGGTTGGGGATTATTACGAAAAAACGGTCTTCCATGACTGTCAGTCACAGGAAGACCGTTATTGTATCCATCCGTAAATTACTATGGATAATCTTCATTTTAAATAAAAAAGATCAATTATTTCCAGTCGTCAGACTCAGAAAGCGGCAGCTTGTGCCAGTAGTCTTCCTTGTTGACTTGACGGCCGCGGGCGATGGCCATTTCATAGCGGCCAACGTCCTTGGTAATCGTTGAGTCAGCGGCCACGAAGGCGTGGTCAGCCACATTGATTGGCGCGATCAAAGTTGAGCCGGCACCGATGAAGGACTTGTCGCCAACATTGGTGTGGAACTTCTTAACCCCGTCAAAGTTGGAGAAGATGGTCCCGCAGCCAACGTTGATGTCCTTGCCCAAGGTAGCGTCGCCAACGTATGTCAGGTGGCCCACCTTGGTGTTTTCGCCGATTTCAGCCTTCTTGACTTCAACGAAGTTGCCCAGGTGCGCGCCCTTGCGGATCACTGCCTTTGGCCGCAGGTGGGAGTTAGGGCCAACGTCAGTGTTGTCGTCCATTTGGGCTTCTTCCAGAGTTGATGAGGTAACGGTTACCCCATTGCCAATCTTGCTGTCAATAATCCGGGAACCGGAAGTGATCAGGCAGTCTGAACCGATCTCGGTGTTGCCCTTGATGGTTACGCAGCCTTCAATCACCGTGTCGTTGCCAATCTTGACGCCAGCGTCAATGTAGGCCGTGGCTGGATCAATAAAGGTTACCCCGTCTTCCATGTGCTTCTTGTTGATGCGGGCTTGCATGATCCGCGTAGCTTCTGCCAAGGCTACCCGGTCGTTGACGCCAAGGCTTTCGCTGAAGTCCGGCATCTTGTAGGCACCAACCTTGTCACCTTGCTTGCGCAGGATTTCAATGACATCAGTAATGTAGTATTCGCCTTGGGCGTTGTCATTGCCAATCTGCTTCAGGGCTTCCCACAGTTTCTTGTTGTCAAAGCAGAAAACGCCAGTGTTGATTTCCTTGACCTTGAGCTCTTCAGGATTGCCGTCCTTTTGCTCAACGATCCGCAGCACGTTGCCTTGGTCGTCTCTGATGATTCTGCCATAGCCAAATGGGTTTGGCGCTTCAGCAGTCAAGACGGTCGCGGCGTTGCCTTCTTCTTCATGGTAGGCAAACAGCTTGGCAAAAGTCTCGCTGGTAAAAAGCGGCGTGTCGCCAGTTACGACCAGAGTTGCCCCATCCAGTCCTTCCAATTGGGCTTGAGCCTGCATTACGGCATGCCCCGTCCCCAATTGCTGTTCCTGGAAGGCAAATTCAGACTTGCCTTTCAGCACCTTTTCCACGTCTTCAGCCCCATGGCCAACGATGGTCACGATCTTTTCCGGCTTCAAAGCGCTGGCCGCGCCAACGACATGTTCCACCATGGTCTTGCCGCAGACCTTGTGCAAAACCTTGTACAGCTTTGATTTCATTCTGGTGCCCTTGCCGGCAGCCAAAACTACAACGTATTTTTCCATGATAAATAACCTTCTAAATCAATAAACTCAACCTATTGTAACATTTAGAAGCGGTCAAAGTCAGTTCTGGTCAAAAAGTTCCCAGGTTCAGCGACGATTGATTCCTTTTCGCTGTCAATTTCGTCGATATTGATCAAAGAAACGTAGTCCTTGATCTTGCGGTCGGCTTCGTATTCAGTCTCGCAAAGCACGCAGACGCCGGCGACCTTGCAGTTGAATTCCTTAACCAATTGCCGCATCCCATCCAAAGTGCCGCCGCCCTTCATGAAGTCGTCCACAATCAGAACGTTCGTATCTTTTTGCAAGGCCCGGGTTGGCAGCTCCATCTTGGCCACGCGTGAAGTTGAAGAAGACATGTAGTTGACGGAAACGGTTGCCCCTTCCGTAACCTTTGACCGCTTGCGGGCCGTTACGGCTGGGACGTTTAAGTAGGCAGCAACGGCATTGGCCAAAGAAATCCCCTTGGTTTCCACCGTCATGACCGCCTCAATGTCTGAGTAAGCGTAGCGGGAGGCAATCAGCTTCCCAATCATGCCCAAGTCCTGCGGGCCACCCAAGACGTCGGACAAGTACACGAAGCCGCCAGGCAGAATCCGGGTGGGGTCTTGAATCCGGCTGGCCAGGTCCTTTAAGTACTTCTCAGCTGGCTTGCGGCCCAGGAATGGAATGTAGCGCACCCCTCCTGCCGCGCCGGCGACCGTCTCCAAGATGCCGTCTTCGTTTGCCGCGAGGGTATGCTTCAAGATGGCCAGGTCTTCGGAGATTGAGGACTTGGCGGCCCCATAGCGCTTAGCAAAGAAAGGCAGAGCAATCAGAGTATGTGGCCGTTCCATCAAAAACTTGGTCATGTCTACTAATCTTTCTGAACGTTTCATTCTGTTTCCTTCCTAATGTCTGTTTTTGTACTTATACTAATATACTCTAAAGGGCAAAAAAAAGCACTAACATTTTTCAGAAATGTTAGTGCAAAAATTCGGCTTTTACTCAGCCGCTGCTTCATCATCGAATTCGATCAAGATATTCTTGGTCAAAACGTCCGTATAGCTGTATGAAGCATGCTCGAAGTTGTTGCTGTCCTGATCCAGTGCAACTACGAATACGGCTGGAAAGGTGTTTTTCAAAATGCCCCGTCTTCTGGTGACTTTCTTGCGGCCCGCTTGGGCAACAATCGTCAGTTCTTCACCAAGGTGGGCGTCCAACTTTTGCTTAATAGTTTGAATAGTTACTGGCAATTAATGACACTCCTTTGAGTCCATTAAAGCATATTTCACAAGCAAAAGCAAGACCATTAATACATTTATTTAGATAAACGGGAAATTTCCTCATTTATTTTTATAAAAGTCGCGATCGGCAGCTGCTCCGGCCGGGTCTTGGGATCCAAATCCAGGTCCGTGAACAGCTGGTCTCTTTGCCCCTTGTCTGGCAACAGGTTCTTCAAGTTGTTGTTTAAGGTCTTTCTTCTTTGAGAGAAGCACATCTTGACGACCCAGTTGAAGTGCTTGCGGTCGCCGACATCGGCCCGCTCGTCCTCTTTAAGCGGCGTCAAGACGACTACGGCTGAATCAACCTTCGGAGCCGGCATAAAGGAGCGGTGGTCCACTTCCAGGGCCAGGTCAACCCGCATTTGGGTTTGCACGGCAATGGTCAATGGACCGTAGGCCTTAGAGCCAGGCTCAGCTGCCAGCCGCTCAGCGACTTCCTTTTGCATCATCAGGGTCAAGCTGGTGAAGTTCAGGTCGGACTCGATCAAGTTGAAGATGATCGGAGTCGTGATGTAATAAGGCAGGTTGGCCACAACCTTGACCGGCTTGGCTGGGTCAAAGAAGCCGGCCAGATCTTCGGCAAAGTTGGCCTTCAAGACGTCCTTCAAGACGATCTTGAAGCGGTCAGCCAAAGCTTCCCCAGCAATCTTTTGCGGCAGCTCATTGTGGAGAATTTCCGGCAGGCTGTCGTCGACTTCATAGGCAAAAACCTTCCCGCCCGCCAAAAGCAGCTGCTCGGTCAAAGACCCGATCCCCGGTCCGATTTCAATCACCTGGTCGCCGGGCTCAATGCCAGCGGCTTCCACGATCCCCTGGACGGCATCCAGGTCGACCAGGAAGTTCTGACCAAGGTTCTTCTTGGCGTGGACGAAGTAGCGGTTGACGATCGCGGCCGTTCTAACGGGCGTCGCGATTGGAATCTGATTGGACATTTTCTGCCTCCTTTACTGCCCGCGCTAGTTGCTGGTAGCTGATGCCATAGGTCCGCAGGCGCTCATAAAACCTTTTTGAATTGGCATAGCCGATCCCGAGCTTGATCCCGACGGCTTCGCGGAGCTTGCGCGAAGTCTTGCCCAAAGCCAGGCCCAGGTCGATATAGTCGCTGTAGTCAAAATCAGGCTCAGCCGCCTCCACGGCATGAAGCTCAGTCAAAGCGCGCTCCAAGGCCTCCTTTGAGGCATGCTCCACGCCCAGGCTGCCAACCCCGGCCGGCTCCCCTTCCTTGCGGGTGATAAAGGCCTGCTTGGCATTAGGAACGGCTTCCGTGACGATCCGCCGGATCCGCTCCCCGTTGACGTCCGGGTCGGTAAAGACGATGATCTCCCGGGTCTGGGCCAATTTTTTCAGCTTTTCCAAAAAGACATCAGAAACGGCCGAGCCATTCGTCTCGACCGTCTCAATGCCTGGAAAAAACTGCTTCAAGCGAATTGTGTCGTCCTTGCCTTCCACGACAACGACGGCGTTAAAATTCTTCTGCATTTAATCCGTAAACCCTCATAGTATTTTCAAACGCAGCTTGGGCTGCTTCAGCCAGGCTGATCCCCTTGAGATCCGCAACGGCTTGGGCCACATAGCGGACGTAGCCTGGCTCGTTCTGGTGGCCGCGGTGCGGCACCGGCGTCAGGTATGGGGCGTCCGTTTCCACCATAAAGCGGTCCAGCGGCACCATTTTGGCTGACTCATGCACTTCCTTGGCATTCTTGAAGGAAACCACCCCTGAGAAGGACAAGGTCACGTCGTCCAGGCCCAGGAACTTTTCCGTCCATTCGGGACCTCCGTTGTAGCTGTGCAAAACGGCCCCGTATTCCAGGTTGGCTTCCTTAAGAATCCGGTAGCAGTCCTCAAAGGCATCCCTGGTGTGGATGTTCACCGGCAAATGCAGGTCGCGGGCAACTTCAAGCTGCCGGGCAAAAACTGCCCGCTGCACGTCCCGGGGAGATTCATCCCAGTAATAGTCCAGGCCGATTTCGCCGATCGCGACCACCTGGTCATCCTGAGCCTGCTCAACCAGCAGGTCTTCGGCTGCCTGGTCGTAGTCCTTGGCGACGTCCGGGCAGTAGCCGATGATGGCCTTGACGTTTGGAAACTGGCGGGCCAGCCGCAGGGCGCCCAGGTTCATTTCCGGATCTTGCCCCACGCAATTCATCCCCACGACCTCCAGGTCACGGGCGCGGGCGACATAGTCTGCCTCCTTGCCGGCAAACGGCTTATCGTTCAGGTGGGTATGGTTGTCGTAGATCTTCATTAGCCTAAGAGTGCCCCCAAAGGATGCTCATCGCCGACCAAAGCCAGCTTGATTTCCCCGTCCTTTTCACTGGACAAGAGCATGCCTTGGCTTTCATGGCCCAGCATCTTGCGTGGCTTCAGGTTGGTTACGGCCAACACCTTCTTGTCCAGCAATTCAGCTGCATCTGGATAGAACTTGCGGATGCCGGACAGGATCTGGCGGGTATTGCCGTCGCCAAAGTCCAGGTGGAAGAGCAGCAGCTTGCTTGACCCTTGAACTGGCTCAACTGACAGAATCTTGCCAACTTGGATCTTGACCTTGTCGAAGTCGTCGATGGTGATCAGCTTTTCGTCAGACTTCTGTTCTCTTCTGGATTGCTTCTTTGGCTTGGCCTTCTTCATTTCTTCCTTGATGTAGGCCACTTCTACTTCGTTCTTCAAGCGTGGGAAGATTGGGGTTGGCTTGGCAATAACGTTGCTGTCCCAAGCAAAATCACCAAATTCCAAAGTCTTTTGGCTAGCGTCATCCCAGTCCAGACCCAGCTGCGCGAACATCTTGGCCGGAGTTTCCGTCATGACTGGGGCAATCATGATCGCTACCAAACGCAGCGTTTCAGCCAGGTTGCTCATCACGCGTGACAATTCAGCGGCCTTGCCTTCCTTGTTCAGGACCCAAGGAGTGGTTTCGTCGATGTACTTGTTGGCACGTGAAATCAATTGCCAGACATTTTCCAAAGCGTTGGAGAAGTGCATGTGGTCCATGTTGTCGTAGTAGTCGCTGATTGCCTTGGCAGCTACGGCTTGCAGGTCAGCGCCAAACTTGTCCTGTTCTTGGTCTACAGGAGCCACGCGGCCGGCCTGGTATTGGTTGATCATTGACACCGTCCGGTTCAACAGGTTGCCCAGGTCGTTGGCCAGATCAAAGTTGGTCCGTTCAACGAAGTCTTCCGGAGTGAAGGAGCCGTCAGCGCCAAATGGGATGGCCCGCATCAAGTAGTAGCGGACTGGGTCCAGGCCGTAGCGGGAAATCAGTGATTCTGGGTAAACGGCATTGCCCTTTGACTTGGACATCTTGTCCTTGTAGATCAAAACCCAGCCGTGGCCAAAGACCTGCTTAGGAAGCGGCAGATCCAAAGCCATCAGCATGATCGGCCAGTAGATGGTGTGGAAGCGCACGATTTCCTTGCCGACCAGGTGGACGTCAGCTGGCCAGTACTTCTTGAACAGGGAGTCGTCTTCTGAGCCATAGCCCAAAGCGGTGATATAGTTGGCCAAAGCGTCAATCCAGACGTAGATGACGTGCTTTGGATCGCTAGGCACCGGAATCCCCCAGTCAACCGTGGTTCTGGTGACTGACAAGTCTTCCAGGCCCGGCTTGATGAAGTTGTTGATCATTTCCTTTTCACGGGAGTTAGGCTGGATGAATTCTGGGTGGTCCTTGTAGTATTGGAGAAGCCGGTCAGCATACTTGCTCATTCTGAAGAAGTAGGATGGCTCCTTGACCAGCTGCACTTCGTGGCCAGATGGGGCAATCCCGCCGACAACGTTGCCCTTGTCGTCCTTGAAGACTTCCTTCAATTGGGATTCAGTGAAGTATTCCTCGTCTTCAACCGAGTACCAGCCCGTGTATTCGCCAAGGTAGATGTCGCCTTGCTTCAAGAGCTTTTCGAAGATCTTTTGCACGGCCTTGACGTGCTGCTCATCAGTAGTCCGGATGAACTTGTCGTAGTTGATGTCCAGCTTGCTCCAAAGGGCCTTGATGTCGCTGACCATGCCGTCCAGGTATTCCTTTGGCTTCATGCCCAGCTTTTCAGCCTTTTGTTCAATCTTCAAGCCATGCTCGTCGGTCCCGGTCAAAAAGAAAGTGTCGTAGCCACGTGACTTCTTGTAGCGCGTCATCGTGTCTGCGGCTACCGTAGTATAAGCGTTACCGATCGTCAATCTGCCTGATGGATAGTAAATTGGCGTAGTGATATAAAAAGTTTTCTTATTTTCTGCCATTGTGGTTCTCCTAAAAAATTCTTACTCTCTATCATACACCAAAAGCAGGCGCTTAATAAAGCTGATTAGCTGAGAAAAGCCTTAAAGCCCGGCATTCAAAAAGCCATCGCTCACTCAAGTCGCGAGTGCCGATGGCTTTTTGTTTTTAATAGGAAAATTATCTTCTATTTTAAATCAGGAACTTCTGCTTCTTCATGTAGAAGTACTTGACGACCGTGGTCAAAAGCAGGTAGCAGACCAAGAGGCCAAAGACGATCCACAGGAACTGGGTTGAGATCGGGCCAAACTTCATGGCTCTGGCCACGCTGGAGAATGGCAGGTAGGTGCCAAACAAGGCGGCTCCGAAAGTCCCAACCATGACCGGCAGCGAAGCCCGCTGCTGGATGAATGGCAGCTTTTCGTCACGCAGGGCGTGGATGACCATTTCCTGGGTCCACAGGGATTCAATGAACCAGCCCGTGTGGAAGATGGTGACGAAGGCCAGCTGACCGGCTGGTCCTAAGGAAGCGTAGCTGCCGCCGACGATGGCCGGGCAGACAATGAAGTAAAGCAAGGCGAAAGTAATGACGTCAAAAATTGATGACGTTGGGCCAAAGTAGAACATGAACTTCGGCATGTTCTTGGTCGTCCATTCCCGCGGCACGTGCAGGTAGTTCTCTGAAACCCGGTCAAATGGCAAGGTCAGGCAGCTGGTCCCGTAGAGCAGGTCCAAAATCAGCAGCTGCAGCGGCAGCATTGGCAGAAATGGCAGGAAAATTGAGGAAACCATGATCGACAAGATGTTCCCGAAGTTGGATGACAGGGTAATCTTGATGTACTTCATGGTGTTGGTCAAAGTCTTGCGGCCGATCCGGACGGCATGCTCCAAAACGGACAGGTCCTTTTGCAGCAGGATGATGTCGGCTGATTCCTTGGCAACATCGACCGCGGAATCAACTGAGATAGAGACGTCAGCCTGCTTCATGGCTGGCGCGTCGTTGATCCCGTCGCCCATATAGCCAACGGTATGCCCGTTCTTTTGCAGGGTGGCGATAATCTTGGTCTTCCACTCTGGCGACAGCTTGACAAAAATATCGCACTGCTCTACGATCTTGGCCAGCTCTTCATCGCTCTTGCCGACCAGGTCCTTTTGACTGTAGACCGTGTCAATGTTCAAGCCGACCTTGAGGGCAACCGTCCGGGTAACGGCTTCGTTGTCCCCCGTCAGAATCTTGACGGTGATCCCGTCCCGGTGCAGGCTGTTCAAGGCCGCCTTGGCGCTTTCCTTAGGCGGATCAAGGAAGGTCAGGAAGCCGATGATAGTCAGGTTGCTTTCATCCTTGACCGTGAACTCGCCGACTGGCGATGGGTCAACCTTGTAGCCCAAGACAATCACCCGCATCCCGTCATCGTTCATCTCATCGATGTCCTGCAGGATCTTCTGCTTGCGCTCATCAGTCAGCGGCAAGACTTTCCCGTCAAATTCCACGCTGCTTGAGCAGGCCAGCATTTCTTCCGCCGCCCCCTTGGTGACCAGGAGGTGTTCGCCGTGCTTTCGGTCGGAGTTGGCAACGACCACGCTCATCCGTCTTCTTCTGAAGTCAAATGGAATTTCATCAATCTTGTGGTAGTCGCGCTGGATTTCACTGACATCCAGCTCATTGTTGGCCGCGTCGATGACCGCGCTGTCGATCAAGTCCCGCATCCCCGTCTGGTAGTAGGCGTTCAGGTAGGCCATCTTCAACACGTGGCTGGTTTCGCGCATGTCCAGGTTGTAGTGGCGCTCCAGAATGACCTGCCCCTGGGTCAAGGTCCCGGTCTTGTCGGTACACAGAACGTCAGCAGAGCCGAAATTCTGGATGGAGTTCATCTTCTTGACGATCGTCTGGTGCTTGCCCATTTCCACGCTGCCCCGGACCAGGTTGGTGGTCACGATGACTGGCAGCATTTCCGGCGTCAAGCCCACGGCCGTAGCAATGGCAAAAATCAAGGCATCAGTCCAGTTGCCCTTGGTAAAGCCATTGATGATGAAAACCAAAGGCGCGATGATCGCAGTCATGGTGATCAAGAGCTTGGAGATGTCCTTGATCCCAGTGTCAAAAGTGGTTTCCTTCATTTCCGTGTTGGCAATGTCGGCCGCCATCTTCCCGAACATGGTCCGGTTGCCAGTAGCAAAGACTACCCCGCGGCCTGACCCGGACACGATCGTAGTCCCTTCAAACAAGATGTTTGGATAGTCCAGGTAGTTGTCCAGCTTGTCTGGGGTTGGCACCACGTTGGCAATCTTTTCAACTGGCGTTGATTCCCCGTTCAGTGAGCTTGATGAGCAAAACAGGTCAGTGCTGGACAGCAGCTTCATGTCGGCTGGAACCATGTCCCCGGCGGCAACGTTGATAATGTCGCCAACGACCACGTCCTTGGTCGGCAATTCCTGGTCCTTGCCATCCCGGCGGATATTGGTGGTCACGGAGACCATCTTCATCAAGGATTCAACCGCGTTTGAAGTCCGCACGTTCTGAACGAAGGAAGTAATTCCGGAAATGAGCACCATGACGATCATGATGATGACCGTGCTCAGGTCCTTCTGACTGGCTGGGACCAGGATATAGTTGGTGAACAGCGACATGGTGGCCAGCACCAGCAAGACCAGGGTAAATGGCGTCAGAAAGGCTTCAGCCAGGAATTTGAGCTTGCTGTTGCTGTTGCTGTGGGCAATTTCATTGGAACCCGTTCTCTCCCGGATTTCATTCGCCTGCTCGGTCGTCAGACCGCTGCTGCTGGTATGGAGTTGGGCCAGGGTGACCGTTCTTCTTTCCAAAGCAATTCTCGCGACTTGCTTTGCGTCTTCACTCGCTGCTTTTGTCCCCTTTACGGTGGACTTAGTCATGTTGAGCATCTTTCTCCCCTTTCAAATCGCTACCGCAAACAAACAAAAAAGCCCCACTTACACCAAACTGTAAGGGGGGCTTTGCCAAACAAGGCCTACGCGTTATCTACTAGTCGATCAGTTTTAACACTACGTGACGTAAGCACATGCTAGCTACCTGGAAAGTGCCTTATTTCGACAATTTCTATTTAACCCGTTGGCATCTCTGGATGTTTCTGGGCGATAGCGTGTGTTCACGTAGGAGTCTCACCTAACAGTTCATTTGCACTATATATTAATTTCTTCCACAGGAAACTATACACGCTCAAGTCAGCCTTGTAAACAGCTTTTTAAAAATAAGCGCTTTTATTTTTAATCTATCTGCGCAGGCGCCTTTTGACCGTGAAGTGCCAGAAGGTCACCAACCCAATGATGACGACCAGCAGGCCGACCATGATCGGGACGCGGAGGTCCGCTGGCTTGATGACGCGGCTGATTTCATCCGCCGACAAGTCATACTCATCCTTTGGAAAATGAAAATGCTGGTCAACCAAGGTCACGCACATCTTGAACAGGTTCTGGATTCCCCGATTGACGGTCAGCTTGCTGTCAGCCGCCAGGTCGCTTTCAACGCTGTGAAGCAAGTTGGCCCGCACCTGGGCAGTAAACTGGCTGTGCAAGTCGCTGCTCGAATAGATGTTGGCCTTCTTGGACCCGTCTTTTTGCACGTTGATGACGATATAGACGGTCTTTTGGGCATAGTTCAGCCCTGAAGGCTGGGTTTTCTTTGCATTGTCAAGCGTCTGCACGATCACGATCGGGTGCTGGCGGCTCTTTTGATACTTAGCATTCTTGCGGTTCACGATCTGCCGGGTGTCCTTGGTCAGGATGCCGGCATTGTCCTGGGCGAAAAAGCTGCTGGCGCCCGTCAGCAAAGCCAGGACCAAGACCAGGGGCAAAGCGCGGACCAGCTTATTGATTGCCGTCTTCAAGCTTGTGCGCCAGCTCTTCGACGAATTGGCGGTCAATCTTAATCTGTTCATAAGGTACTCCACTGTCTTGCAACAACTGAATGGCAAGCGGACTGTCATGGTAATCATAGTAATAGTTGATCTTCTTGACTCCAGCCTGAACCAAGTGCTTGGTACAGTTGTAGCAAGGAAAATGCGTCACAAAGATTTCCGTGCCATTGGTGGAAACCCCATTTTTGGCGCAGGAAATCAAGCTGTTCATTTCCGAGTGGATGGTCCGGACGCAGTGACCGTCGACCAGCTGGTGGCCCACGTCATCGCAGTGGGGCTCACCGGACACGGAGCCGTTATAGCCCGTGCTCAGGATCCGCTTGTCCTTGACCAGGACTGAGCCGACCATCGCCCGGTCGCAGGTTGACCGCTGGGCAATCACCAGCGCCTGCATCATAAAGTATTGATTCCATGGAATTCGCTTGCGTGCCATTTTTGTCTAGCCTCTGTTTTTGAAGTAATTGAAGCCGATCGCATCGCGGACTTCTTGCAAAGTCTCATTCGCCACGGCGTTGGCCTTTTGTGAGCCCTCGTAAAGCATGTCGTAGACCGCGTCCGTGTCTTGGGCATATTTTGCCCGGCGCTCTCTGATCGGAGCCAGTTCAGCTTCCAAAACCTTGTTCAAGTAGCGCTTGATCTTGACGTCGCCCAAGCCGCCCTTTTGGTAGTCTTCCTTCAGCTGGGCTACCTTATCCTTGTCCGGGTCAAAGACGTCAAGGTAGGTGAAGACGGTGTTGCCTTCAACCTGGCCTGGGTCTTCCACGTGGACGTGGTTAGGGTCAGTGTACATGGACATGACCTTCTTCTTGACCGTTTCCGCGTCATCTGCCAGGTAGATGCAGTTGCCCAAAGACTTGGACATCTTAGCGTTGCCATCAAGGCCAGGCAAGCGGCCTTGCCCCTTTGGCGGGAAGTAGCCCTTTGGCTCAACCAGGACATCGACATTGTAGGTCCGGTTGAAAGTGCGGACGATTTCGCGGGCTTGTTCCAGCATTGGTTCCTGGTCATCGCCAACCGGCACCAGCGAAGCCTTGAAGGCAGTAATGTCGGCTGCTTGGGCAATTGGGTAGGTTACAAAGCCAACTGGCACGGAGTCGCCAAAATTCTTCTGCTTGATTTCCGTCTTTACGGTTGGGTTTCTTTCAAGCCGGGCCAAAGTAACCAAGTCCATGTAGTCCATGCTCAGTTCAAACAGGGCTGGAATTTGGGACTGAACGAAAATGGTGGACTTTTCCGGGTCCAGGCCAACGGCCAGGTAGTCCAGGGCAACTTCGATCAAAGAATTGCGGATTTTTTCCGGATTTCTGGCATTGTCGGTCAAGGCCTGGGTGTCGGCGATCATGATGTATGGGTCGTACTTGCCGGTGTTCTGCAGCAAGACGCGGTTCTTCAAGGAGCCAATATAGTGACCGATGTGGAGCTTGCCGGTTGGCCGGTCGCCGGTCAAGATGATTTCTTTAGACATTGATATTTCCTTCCTTCACTCTTTTAACTTGCATTCATCGCTTAGCTTGTCTGTCGATGTTATTTTTATTTTTTCGTAGATATTATTTTTATTTTAGCAAAAAGCGCTAGCAGATTAAACAGTTCCAAGGCGCGGACAGGGGCAAATTCAAGTTTTTTTCACAGTTTCCGGAACTTTTTGGAATTATTTTTGCAAAAAGCCTTTGCCAAACTAAAAATTAATGGTATACTAAAACCATCTTGCGGGTATAGTTTAATGGTAGAACGCTAGCTTCCCAAGCTGGAGATGAGGGTTCGATTCACTCTATCCGCTTTTTTTATACCTAAATAAGCAAAATAAGAGACGGCTCATGGCCGTCTCTTATTTTTTGCTTTTTTCAATTAAACGGCAAGGGTGACCATTGTCAGCACCCCGTTAAGGGCAGCCAGGTAGATGGGCATCCAGATCGTCTGCGTGCTCAGGTAGCTCCAGGCAAAGAGCATCCCAAAGCCAAGGTTGCAGACCAAGGCTGCCGGGGCAAACTGGAAGCTGAGAACCGCGTAAAGCAAGCCGGAACACAAGATGCCCAGGTAGGCCACGCGCTTTCGCTCGGCACAAAACCAATAATTGAACAAGAATCCCGTGCACAAGTACTCTTCCAAGATCGGCATGACCAAGCCATTGGCCACCATCATGAACCAATAGAGCAAGGTCGAAGCATGCGCCAGGTAGGCGTTCTGCAAGGGCGATGCCGCCATGCCCCGGTACAGCTGCAGGTAGGAAATGCCAATCCTTCCCCCTGCCACCACCAAGCTCAAGGCCAAGGTCATCCGGAAGCTGCTCAGCCAGGAGACGTTGAAGCGCGAGTCAAAGAAGCGCTGCTCCCGGTTGTAGCGGTAGATGTAGAACAAGGTGCACATTGAGGCCACGATTATGAACAAGATAATGTTCCAGATGCTGATGGCACTGCTCTTGATGGCCAAGTTATCAGCCAAGGCCGTAAAAATAAAAACTGCAAAATAGACCAGATAACGAATAACGTTACCCTCGCGCGATTGTGGCGTGTTCATCATCTTCCGCTCACCCCTCCGTGAAACATTTACAATTATTTTATTATACCAGAGAAAACGACCGCTTTTTGACCTTTGTATGAATCTTTTGGGTTACTTTTTCCTTACAATGTTTCATGCTTTTTACGCGAAAAAATGCCAAAATTACCGAAATTAGTGGCTAAAAAGTAGGTGATATTTGACAGTTTTCGTTTTTGTAAAGTTTGAAGGTGGGTGGTTGGTGCGGCTGGGGTGGCCGATGCAGCCCCCAAAGTATGTCAACCGATTGCAATTTGGCGTTTTTTCTCCCCCAAGTTGGCTCAACCGGTGTGGGATTTGCCGTTTTTTCGCCCCCAAGTTGACTCAACCAGGCTGGTTTTTGCCGTTTTTCGCCCCCGAGTTAACTCAACCGGGCTGGTTTTTGATATTTTTCGCCCCCAGATTGACTCAACCGGTGCGGGATTTGCCATTTTTTGCCCCCAAGTTGACTCAACCGGTGCGGGATTTGCCATTTTTTGCCCCCAAGTTGACTCAACCGGTGTGGGATTTGCCGTTTTTCGCCCCCAAGTTGACTTAACCAGATTTGGTTGACATACTTCGGGGGCGGTTTTTGCCAAAATCCACGCCGGTTGACATACTTTGGGGGCTTTTTTCGGCCAAAATCAAACCGGTTGACATACTTTGGGGGCGGTTTTCGACCAAATCCAAACCGGTTGACATACTTCGGGGGCGGTTTTCGACCAAATCCAGACCGGTTGACATACTTCGGGGGTGGTTTTCGACCAAATCCACGCCGGTTGACATACTTTGGGGGCTTTTTTCGGCCAAAGTCAAAGCGGTTGACATACTTTGGGGGCGGTTTTCGGCCAAAGTCAAAGCGGTTGACATACTTTGGGGGCGGTTTTCGACCAAAATCCAAACCGGTTGACATACTTCGGGGGCAACAGCAACGGCGACACCCCCCAACCCCACCACGCCAACAAAAAAGGACCCTGTTACCAGGGTCCTTCTATCAAGGCGGCCGAATTTTCCAAAATCAGTACGACATAGACAGCCGTGACTCCTTCTCGTTCACATCAAGGGTGTGTCAGCATCGACGCTTCCCGCGTCTGGCAGTTAAGCCGGATGCCCTCTATCTCAAAATACGCACCATGCGTTTTTCTCGACTCGTCAGCCAACATTGTAGCCCCTCCGGGCCAAATTGTCAAAAAGCCTACCGCCACAGCCGCGCGCGCCGACGCTTAATCAGCTTGTTCAGCGCCTCCTGAAACAGGGTCGACAGCAAAAAGCCCAGCGCGATCGCCACCGTGATGATGGCGACGCGCATGATTATCTGCATCCCAGCCATGTAGCGGCCATCGATAAAGCACCGCACCGCCATGTAGGCCGGCGCCCCCGGCACACTGTAGTTAAAACTCGGGTTTTAACTACTATAAAAAATGAAAAGTCGGTATACCAAGTGAAGGAATACTTTGAGAAGTAATTTAATGGAGAACTTGACTTTATATGACGTTGTCGATGTTATTAGCAAAAATTATCCAAGCCGGCTAATCGTCTTGTTTATGCTTGCCGGAATTAAACTTCCGGTCCCGCAGATAGTCTGCAATCATCGCACCAATGAAGATCAAGTCAAAGGGAACCAAAAGGGCCAGGCCGGCAATATTCAGCATGCTATAGGCTGCCGCGTTGGTAACTACGATGATTCCGATAGGAATCATCATGTTCCAATAGCCGATCCGGTAACGGAAGAAGTCTGTAATCTTTTGCATCCTTGGCGCAAAGGGTGCAGTCAAAATAAAGCCGATCATTAACCCAGCTGAAAAATAGCTGATTAATAAACGAGTCATGATAATACCTCAGAAAATTTACTTATAAATGTGGAATGAAAATCCAACGGTATAATTAATATCAGTATAAATTTTGCTCTTTTTAAGTTAATTAATCCATAATCGCGCAGCTCATGGCAAAGTAGACCAGACCCAGGCAGGAACAGAAAATGATGACTGGCCAGACAGCTTTAGCGACGTTTTTTTGCCGGATGCCACTGACAACCAGATAGATCACCAAACCAAACAAGGTTAAAAGGCCTAGAGCCACGATTAAGAGGTGGTGCCACAACCAGATAATCATGCTGTCACCGACAATATGGAAAACACGTTCCCAAAACGAAAGGCGTGAAGCTTGGTACATGTAGTTCACCTAGTTTCAATCACATATCTAACGCTTCTAATTCACGTTTAAAGCGTACACCAAGCGGATAGACTTCTGGGACAGCATACATGCCAATCCAATTTACGATATAAACCGTTGGTGCAGTTTCATCTGGTTCTATGCTAATCTGACTAGCAATCTTGTGGAATTCATGTTGAAAATCCTTGACAGTCAATTTTTGCGGATCATCTGCCGTAGATATTAGTTCTTTGCTCTTTTTAATGAGCTTATCTTTAACCGCCGGATCCGTAATATCAAAGATCTGTAAGTACAGACTTAGTGAAATCGGAGTATCTAAGCCATTATCACAATACAGGGCAATTTCTTCCATTGCCTTTTTCAGCATTTTCATTTCTTCAACATTTTCATCCATTGGAATCTGCTCCTGCTAGAAGTTCATGGCTATTGGGTAGACTCTTGGAAAAAGATGCTGACCAATCCAAGTTACTATATAAATCGTCTGTTCTGTTTCATCCGGTGCGTCACTAATTTGACTGGCAATCTTGTGGAATTCATGTTGAAAATCCTCAACGGTCAGCTCCATTGGATCATCTGCCCCAAAGGCAATTTCAGCCGTCTTTTTTATCAACTTGTCTTCCACGCCGGCATCCCTAATTCCTAATCTGAGTAGAAACAAGCTTAGGGAAACTGGATTTTCAGGATTGTCCTTAAGGAAATCAGCTATCTCAAAAGCGGATTTCCTCAACATGGTCAATTCTTCGAGATTTTTGTTCATGGATTAGACTAACCTTTACTCTAAAAATTCATCCCTCGATTATCTCCACCAAAGTCCATCCAAATTTACTTCAGAACTACGCCATTGGCACCAACTGCAGAATAGCGGGCCAAGTCCAATTGCAAACTAGTAATCGCCTTTGGCAGTTCGTTTTCAGCGAAGTTGGACCGCAATTGGGTGTCCAGGTTAGATGCAATTGAGCGGATTGATTCTGACTTTTCAGTCTTCTTAATAGCTGCTTCAATCAGCTTGCTCAAAGCAGAGTTTGCCTTGACTGCCGGGTCATTTGCGACAGTTTCCAACTGCTTCTTGAATGCTTCTTCTGCTTCGTTTTCTTTCTTGTTAAAGAACATCGTACAGCCTCCTATAAATGAAAAATCAAACAATGTTTTTTCGCTTACATTCTAGCACTATTTGTAATTAGTGAAAAAGGAAAATTGCTAATTATTTTTTAAAAAACTATATAATTCACTAGCACTCTTTCCGCCACCAACCCAAGCATTAGCAACATCACCATTGTTAATACGCATAACTGTTGGCGTTCCCGGAATCTGCAGCACATCAAAAGCATAAGAGTCGTTCTTTGAACTAGCACTTACATCAAGATAATACAGCTTATGCTTTATGAGCTTACTGAAGTCCTTCAACACTGGTGAGTATTGTCTGCAATAATAGCACGTTGGTCTGCCGATATATAAGTATCTGTCTTTTCTATCTTTCTTAGTAAATAAATGATCTGCTTTCTTCGCATTAATCTTCTTGAAGTGTTTGACGTTCAATAGATACTCATCAACGCTGATAGTTTGTTCAGCCAAAGGAGAATCCGAAGTAGAGTCATTATAATTAGTCGCAGCGTAGATAGGACTTGATGTAAAAATCAATGTGCTAAGTACTGCTATAATACCTAAAAATAATTTTCTTAATTTCAAAATATCATCCTCATTTTCAATTTAAAAGGAAAGGCTAATGCCTTTCCTTTCGTTAATTAGCAACGCCCAATAGTTGCCTTACCACCAGTGGCATATGCTGCACCCATACGATTTGCGATACAATACCAAGCCTTGCTCCAATCAGTTCTGCAGTGGTATCTGTTGCATGAAACACCATTTCCATAGTAGTGGTACTTGCCACCGCTCTTACTGCCGCCGATCACATCTTTTAAATCCATTTCGGTCAACGTTTCAAATTTTTCCATATTTTTTACCTCCTAGCAATTAGCTTACAGTACATAGATTAACTTTTTTATCACGTAAATGTTGCTACCGAACCAATCTTGCTAACTATCAGACTAATTCCGTAGAGGCCTCTACAAGGCTATGGTAACTTCCTTTCTTGTCAAATAGCTCTTTGCTAGATCCACTTTCAACAATTTTGCCGTGATCTAACACAAAAATTCTGTCAACTTTTTGAGCTATTTTCATCTGATGTGCGATAAAGATTATTGTTTGATCACCTTTTATGAGATTCTCTACAACTTTTTCTTCAGTGATAGGATCCAATCCACTTGTTACCTCATCTAAAATAAGAACCTCAGCACGTGAAAGTAGCGCCCGTGCTATAGAAAGTCTTTGCTTTTGTCCTCCCGAGAGAATCGTCGCACCTTCATCTAACACTTCATCAAATTTTGCTGGTAATTTTTCTACATCACCCAAAATCTCGGCTTTCTTACAAGCATCCCTAATCTCTTGTTCTGAAACATCCCGATTAACGCCCAAAAGCAAATTCTCTTTTATGGTGCCAGAAAAAATATATGGATCTTGTGGAATATATCTAACAAAAGAACGAAGTGTTCGCTTGCTGATTCTTGCAAGATCAGCTTTCCCTAGTAGAATTTTTCCTTCAGTAGGTGAAATAAAGTTAACTAGTAATTTTGCCAAAGTAGATTTTCCTGACCCGCTTCTGCCGACTAGCGCTATCTTCTCGCCCGTATTAATCTTCAAACTGATATCTTCCAATATTTTGTGGCTAAAATCATACTGGTAATCGACATTTTTTAAAGTGAATTCTCCTTGAAGCACAGCTGTATCGACATATTTCTCCTCACTAAGAGCAAACTCACTTGGAATAACCATAACCTCATTTAAACGTTTCTGAGACACTCCAGCGGCTTGCAAAGAAGGCTGCAAATTGACTATGTTTTGTAAAGGGTCTATGAAATATGAAAGAAGTGAATTATATGTTATCAATTGCCCTATCGTCATTTCTTTGTCAATAATCATTTTCGACCCAACAACCAATACTACAATACTTAAAAATAGGCGAAGGAAGCTCTTTATTGCACTTTGAATGGCTTCTGCTTTAACATAATCCAAAGACTTACTAAGATAATCTTGAAATTGTGCTTCTATTCTCTTATACTGCCTCCCCTCGCCTGTCACCGACTTGATCGTAACTATCCCTCGTAGCGCCTCAATAATCATTGAATTGAGCTTTGAATTACTCTCCATCTGTTCATTATCAAGTGTTCTAAACTTCGCTGTAAACGCCAAAATTGTGATTGCGAATAACGGCGTAAGTAATAAAACTATCTTGTATAAAGACGGGCTTTGTATGCTTAAAGTTACCCCCATTGTTATTACAGTCGCAACATCTATGCACAAAGATACTGCAACATTTGCTAGCGCATCTGTTATATGGTTAACATCCGAAAATCTAGAGGTTATCTCACCGATCTTTCGAGTTTCAAAAAAGTTGACAGGCAATTCAAACACATGATTGAGATATTGCAAACTAATCTTTTTAATAAGGTGCTGCCCTAATATATTCACCAAAATATCTTGAAAATAGCCTAAAACAGAGTTAACAGCGTATGCTATGCAAAGTCCTACAGCTATCAATTGAATCAAATGATAGTCTTGTTGCGGTATGTAGCTATCTATTAGGCCTTGAAAAAAATACGAACTACCAATATTTATTATGGTCAATAGAAAAGCAGCTAGTGTAATCGATAATACCAGCCGCTTTTGTCTGAGTACGAGCTTGAAAGTTGAAAAGATATTAGTCCGCTTCTCATGAATTGCTTTAAAATTTCGAGACTTTGAGAAAAAAATTGCTATGCCTGTCCACTCATTGAAAAATATCTCCTTTGAAATTCTCTGAATTCCAACCTTAGGATCTGGATCAGCAATAACAATATAATTCGGTAAATTCTTCAAGACAATGCAGTAATGTAAAAGGGAATTATTCTTCACCATATGAACGATAAAAGGAAAATGTAATTCGTCAGTATCGAACAGAGTTTCATCAGCCTTAACCGCATGTGTCAGTAATCCTAACTGTTCAGCGGCTCTGACTATCCCTAAAGCTGATGTTCCTTCCAAAGTCGTTTTTGCTAGATATCGTAATTTAGCTAAAGAAACTACAGCTCCATATTTCTTTAACACCATAGCGAGACACGCAATTCCACAATCTTTCTCATCAATTTGCGGAACATAGATACGATTATATTTCATGTACATCATAAATCAGTTATTCTTTTCCTCAAGAAACTTTTCTCCAAGTGCTGCGATCTGCTTCTTCTTATCTCTCGAGAAGTAAACTATATCTCCGTTTGGAAAAGTTACGTATCTTTTAGCCAAATCTACACTAACAACATTATCCGGATTGATTACGCATGACTGCGAAACCTTTAGCAAAAAATCATTTTTCTTCATCTAGCTTAGAAATGTTGTTCTTAAATTCGCTGTCACCATTTGCCGCCACTAAATGAACTTTGTGTTGCATCGTACTGTTTTCGATATAGTAAATTTCAGAAGCACTGACTCTTTGTAAGTGCCGGCCGCACTTGTAGCTAAAATACTGATGGTTTACGTGACTTAAAAGGTCCAGATTATCAAAGGCCGCTTGTAGAGTTTCCTTTAGCCGTTGCATAAAGGCGGCTGAGGGCAGTTCCTTGTTGATGTAATCAATTGCACCAATTCGCCGACGATAGGTCAATGGGGCGTATTTATCATACGCTGTCACAAAGATTATCTGCGCGTTGGGATCACGACTTCGAACAAACTCAGCCAAGTCAACGCCTGTCTTAATCCCCTTGTTCAATTCAATGTCTAAAAAATAAAGTGCATTAGTCGTTTCGTTAGCTACCAAATAGCCAGCTACCTCTTCAAAACTGCTGGCAACCAATGCTAATTCCACCTTGCTCTGCCGGTAATTTTCGTTGTCATCTGACAAATTCTCGCTGGCATAAACTATCCTTTGAGCAAGGCTTTCAGCTAAAGACGCATCGTCATCACACACAATAACCTTATATTTCAACTTACTCATCCTCTTCGTGATCAATCGTTAAGTAAAGGTCAAACCAGCCATCCGAAACATTGTATGAGATATCTAATTCTGAATACTTTTGTTCGATATCTTGTAAATTTGCCAACCCCAGCCCTTGATGTCCTGTTTTCGTTGTAAAGCCTTTAGTCGCTAGATTTGTATGCTGTCTTTTACCCGGAACGATCTTGTTTCGGATTTCAAACTCTAGACTATCTGTTGTTTCTTGGTAAAGCATCGCCTGTATCTCTGGATGACCATTTCTTTCTGAAAGAGATTGACTCTCCTCTAATGCATTGTCAAAGGCAATCCCAATTACTCTAACTAAGTCAAGTTCATCAACATTGCCTGGGATTGACGCAATTGTCTGCCGGCATTCAAAGTCATATGGAATGCCGGCCTGATATATAGCATTTAACTTCGTAATGATGATGCTCTTAAGGGTTTTAACTTGGATGTGATTGGCGTCTTTGTACTTAAGCAGGGCTTGAGAATCAAGATTTTCAGCCGAATACCGCTCCAATTTTTCTAGCAGTTCTTGCACATTTCCTTCTTTTGCACTCACCTTTAATGAATTTAATAGATTCCGATAATCATGTCTGAAAGCCCGCAGATTGTCTTCACTCTGTTCAAGGTAGTTGGCATATTCTTCCAGCTCTTTTTGTTTTTGCTGCTGTACTTGATTCCTAACACGTGCATCCTCTGCCTTTCGTAACGCATAATAAATAATCCAGCTGAAAGCAGCTTGACCAAGTGACAAATAGGAATAAACAATAACAGAGGGTTTGGCCTCATCTAGAAAAACATTGACCAAATTAACCGCCATCAGTGAGCAGAATGAATATGCCAATAAGCTCCAAAAGATTTTTCGACATTGATCTTTCAGACTTTGTAATAGCCACCTCTGGAAATGTTTAATCAGCAAAACACATAGCGAATAGTAAACAATGGACAAGCCCAACGTGCAGAGACTAGACATTAACTCGCTGATATTCGGAATTTTTTGCAAGAAGACAATAATCAAGTCATACAAAAAATCTATCAGTAAGCCTACCATGAATGAGCTCGAAACCTTGAGTAAGCCATATTTTCGATAATACCAGGTGAATAGTATCAATTCCATCAAGCTAGCTACGTTTGTTTCCCATCTTCCTTGTATAGCTATTAAGATTGCCAATACGCACAGTCCGAAAGCAAATATACGATCTCGCCAACCAGCCAGTTTAATTTCAGCTAAATGATAACCAACATATACATCATATACAACCGAAATAGCAGCTGACAAAAGTCCAGAAATCAATTCAATATATAGTTTAATTTCTTCCATGGTGATTGTGATGCAATAAGCGGAAGATCAAGGAGGCTTCACTCTTTTTTACTTGAGTAGCACCACTAATATAAATGGCAAATTTTTCCATTCCACCCCCAACGATTTGCCCCAGTTCTTCATTTGTCAGCGTTTCAATTTTATGAGCTTTATTATCCATAATTTTCTTTCCTTCCGTAAAAAAGTAACCTGTTTTCATCCTAGCAAATTTTTGCACTTTCGTGAAAAAAAGACGAAATTCGTCAGAATCCGGACCGATTTTTCAACCGCCAACACCTTCCTGCTTTAATGCTATAATTGTAAGAAAACGCGAAAGGAGCTGATTGGATGCCTGAATTAGAGAAGATCGTCGAGCGCCCCTTGATCACCATCACCAACCTGATCTGGAGCTTCAACAAGGAGACCCACCGGGTTCAGCTGCTTCTGGTCAAGCGCAAGGACCAGCCTTTTGCTGACCGCTGGGCGTTGCCAGAAACCCTGCTGCGTGAGAATGAAAGTGCTGACCAAGCCGCCGTGCGCCTGATCAAGGAAAAGATCGGCCTGGATCTGCCTGAATCTTCTACCGAGCAGCTGGCCACTTTTACCGCTCCCCACCGGGCTCCCGGTGAGCGGGCTTTGGCTTTGACCTACATGACCTACCTGCCTGCCATGCCGGCGCTTCGCCCTGGCTATGGCGCGACCGCGGTTGCTTGGTTTGCCTTTGAGAATTTTGGCCATAAATATGAGTTGATCTCTAGCGACCAAACCTTTGAAATCGCCAAGGGTTCCCATGCCCTGGCCTTTGACCATGACGAGATCATCGCCGTCGCTATCCAGCGAATCAGAAACAAGCTGGACTACCAGCCAACCATTTTGCAGATCCTCGGACCTGAATTTACCCTGCGGGAAGCCCGTGAAGTCTATGCCCCCTTCTTTCAGACCACAGTCGACAAGATCGACAATTCCAACTTCCGCAAGACCCATGGCTTCTTCTTGACTGAAACCGGCGTGCAGAAAAATTACCATAAAAGCGGACGGCCACCCAAACTATATCGGCTAAAAGACTTGAAAAACAACATTTTATGGAGTAAAGTTGACCCTAAGTAAGTTTAAGTGAACTTTACTTTTATTTTTTGCCTGATTTTAGGTAAGTTATACTTTTAACTATTTAGGAGATAAATCTAAAGAGGAGTTATCAAATGACTGACGAAGCACTTCTGATCATTGACTACACCAACGATTTCGTTGACGACAATGGCGCTTTGACCTGTGGCAAGCCGGCCCAGGTCTTGGCTGATCAAATCGTCAAATTAGCTGATGAATTCTACGAAGCCGGCAAGTGGGTCATCCTGCCAACCGACAAGCACTTTAAGGGCAACCCTTATCACCCGGAAACCAAGCTCTTCCCGCCTCACAACCTGCCAAACACCTGGGGCAGAAAGTTCTATGGCCCTTTGGAAGACTGGTACCAAGCCCACAAAGACAGCGATCATGTCGTCTTGCTGGACAAGGGGCGCTACTCCGCCTTCTGCGGTACGGGTCTGGACCTCTTCTTGCGCGAGCGCCACGTCGGCCGCGTCCACCTCACTGGCGTCTGCACCGACATCTGCGTTTTGCACACGGCCATGGACGCCTACAACCACGGCTATGACATCACCGTCCACGAAAAGGCCGTGGCCGCTTTGAACGATGCCGGCCAAAACTGGGCCCTGAACCACTTCAAGTCCTGCCTGGGCGCTGAAGTGGTCGACTAACCGCCAATAGCTGGAATAGCAGAATTTAGCCAGAAATCATTCAAAAAGCCAAGCAAGTTTCATTCAAAAACTATATAATATAGCTAAGTTCTTGGCATATTCGTTAAGAATGGTAGTTTGATTTTTTAAGATTGAGAAAGTAGATTTAGATACTATGTCATTATCACACGCATTAATCACTGACCTTTACGAATTTTCAATGGCCAATGGGTACTTCGAGACCCTGCCGCACGATACTGAAGCCGTCTTCGACGTCTTCTACCGCAACGTTCCTGACAACGGCTCATTCGTGATCGCCGCGGGTCTGGAACAAGTCGTTGAACAACTCAGAGGTTTCCACTACACCAAGGAAGACATTGACTATCTCAAGAGTCTGCACCAATTCAGCGATGAATTCATTTCATACCTGGAAACCATGACTTTTGACTGCGTCGTTTACGCGATCCCAGAAGGTACGCCAGTCTTCCCGCGCGTGCCAATCCTCACGGTCAAGGGGCCTTTGATCCAATGCCAATTGCTTGAAACCTTCGTCTTGAACCTGATCAACCACCAATCCCTGATCGCGACTAAGTCACGCCGGATCAACCTGGCAGCTGCCGGCCGGCCAGTCATGGAATTCGGTGCCCGCCGGGCACAAGGTCCTGACGCTTCCGTATTGGGCGCCCGGGCTGCTGTTATCGGCGGCTGCGGCTCAACCAGCAACTGCCTGTCCGCCGCCAAGTTCAACATTCCTGTTGCCGGCACCATGGCCCACGCTTGGGTTCAAAGCTTCCCAACCGAGCTTGAAGCCTTCGAAAGATGGGCTGACGTTTACCCTGGCAACGCCCTGCTCCTGGTCGACACCTACGACGTCGTCAAGTCCGGCGTGCCAAACGCCATCAAGGTCTTCAAGCAATTGAAGAAGAAGGGCTACAAGAAGTTCGGGATCAGAATTGACTCCGGCGACATTGCCAAGCTGTCAAGAAAGGCCCGCAAGATGATGGACGACGCTGGCTTCCCAGAAGCAACCATCACCGCTTCCAACGCCTTGAACGAAAACGTCATCCACTCTCTGCTGCAAGAAGGTGCCCCACTGGACAGCTTCGGCGTTGGCGAACAATTGATTACCAGCTCCAGCTCTCCAGTCCTGTCCGGCGTCTTCAAGCTGGCCGCTTTGAAGATGGACGGCGGCGAATGGGAGCCAAAGATCAAGCTGTCCAACTCCAAGGAAAAGGTGACCCTGCCTGGTGAAAAGAAGGCCTACCGCCTCTACCACAAGGGGACCAAGAACGCCTTCGCTGACGTTATTGCCCTGGCTGATGAGAAGCTGCCTGATGAATTCGTCGGCGTAAACATGGACCCAATGATGACCGAAACCGAAGCCGACTTGAAGGACTTCGACGCTGTCCTTTTGACCCAAGTAGTCGTTGGGCCAAAGGCCAAGTCAATCGAAACCGATACTTTCAAGATTCAAAAGCACATGTACGAAAAGCTGGCTGAACTGCCAGAAGAAACCCAAAGACTTTTGAACCCAGACCGCTACCCTGTCTACCTGACTCCAGCCTTGGCTGAACTGCAAACCAAGATGATCAAGGACATCAAGGGCAAGTAAGCCTGCGCTAAACCGTCTTTTAAAGCAGCACCTGGATTTTCCCAGATGCTGCTTTTTTAATGACAGAAGGATGGGAAAACGAACATGAAGCAAATCTTGGAAAGCGGCCTCCTGCTCTTAAACCTGGCCGCCTGTGCCCTCTACGGGATCGACAAGGTCAAGGCCAAGCTGCACGCCTGGCGCATCCCCGAACGGGTCCTGCTCGCCTGCGGCCTGCTGGCGCCGGTGGGGGCAGGTCTAGGAATGCTGCTTTTTCGCCACAAGATCCGCAAGCCGCGCTTCTATCTGGTCCTGCTTGCCGGCATTGCCCTGTGGCTGCTGGCTTATTGCCTGATCCGCGGCCTTTAAATCTGCCAACCAAAAAATCCTGCCGCAAGCGACAGGATTTTTTCATGCAATCTTATCTATCCAACAATTCGGCGGTACACGCGCGTGGTAATGGCGTAGATGGCCAGGTAGAAGGCGAAGACGGCCACGGTCACCCAAAAGGCAACCTTCAGCATCATCGCGGAGTTGTAGATGCTGAACTCATACAAGACCTTCTTGACGGCAGGCGCCGCGATCAGCATGTTCAGCAAGCCCCCAGCCAGAGGGAAGAAGAAGATCAGCAGCACTTGCACGTGGATGGCCTGGCTGCTTTCCTGCTCGCTCAGCCCCACCTGCTGCATAGTCACGAATCTGGACCGGTCGGCATAGGCTTCAGAAACCTGCTTGAAGTAGATCACGACCGCGGTCGTCAGGATCAGGGCCACGCTGATCATCAGGCCAATCATGATCACCCCGCCCACCAAGCCGGTATACATGGCCTCATTCATGGCCGCGCCAGTAAAGTTGACGGGGGAGGCGTTGACGTTTGAGAGATTGTATGCCAGCTTTTCCTCGTAGTTCAGGCGCTGCTTCAAGCTGGAGCCGGCGATCCGGTAATTATAAGCATAGACATAGACCGGCTTGGCTTGCTTGGGCAGAGTCTTGACGATCACCCAGACTGGCTCCAGGACTGCGTGATCTGGATTGTAGGCCCACTTGAACTGGTCCAGCTGCTTGATCTGGTACTCTTTCCCGTAAATGGTCAAACTAGTCCCCATCCGGCTCTGACGGGCATGAACCAAGGCCTGGTTGCCCTTAAGACTGATTTTCTGCCCCGTCAGCTTCTGGTAGTTGGCTTGATCCAGCAGCATCAGGCTGGTATTGGCCGTACTCGAAAAAGTCCTGCTGACTTTCAGCTGGTTCCCAGTCCGCTCAGCGAAAACCGGGTCCGCCATCTTAAACTCCGTCACTGGCCCCCGCTTGGCGCCGGCCTTGACTGACGTCTTTTTGATATAAGCCCGGGTCCGCTTAAGCAGCGGCTTTTCCGTTTGGATAACCACGTCTTTAGGGTTCCAAGACTTTAAGGCTTCCTCTTTCCCGCTGTAGACGGAGATAGAGCCAAACAGCACCACCATCACGGCGGAAACCATCAGGCAGACTGAAGCCAAGCTGGCACCGTTGGCCCGCATTCTCTGAAGCAGGCCGGAAACGGCAATGAAGTGCTTGGGCTGGTAGTAGTAGCGCTTGCGGGTCTGCAGAAACTTGAGCAGGACCACGCTGGCGGCGATGAAGACGAAGTAGGTCCCGGCAATTACCAAAAAGGCCGCGCCAAAGAAGCGCATCAGCGCGCTGGCCGTTGGCTTGGTGGTCACTGCCAGCCAGTAGCCCCACCCTACCAGGATCACGCCAATTGCTCCGCCCAGGTAGGGAGTCTTCTTGCCCACCTTGGCCGCTTTTTTGCCGGAATTCCACAATTGCCGCGGCGTCATGCTTTTGACCTTAATGGCATCCAAGATGAACAGGCAGGCAAACAAGGCTGCCAGGAGGCTGGCCGTTTTGCCAATCGCCGCCAAGGACAGCCAGCCTTCCTTGACTTTGGTCAGCTTGAGCAGCTTGGCATAGCTCTGAAAGGCGATTTTTTCAAAAATCTGCCCGACCACGACGCTCCCGGCCAGGCCAGCCAGCAGAAGGTAGAGCTTCTCCAGGCCAATCATGGCGATCAAGTTCTTAGAGGTCATCCCCAACATGCTGTAAAGGCCCATCTCCTGCTCGCGGCGGCGGGCAATGAAGTTATTGGCATAAATCATGAAGGCCGCGGTCAAGATAATGACGATCCAAGATCCCAGCTGCAGCAGCACGTTGGTCGCGAAGCCGGATTCCAAGTCCTGCAGGCTGCTATTGGCCATCAGGGCGTAAAAAATATAGTTCAAAGCGCCCAAAACCAGGACTGACAAGAGGTATGGCAGGTAGACCTGGCGGTTGCGCTTGAGGCTGGAGATGACTAGCTTATTGAGCATCTGCATCACCGCCCGTCAAAGCTACCATGGCATTATTGATCTGCTCCTGGTAAGTCCGCTGGTCCAAGTCGCCCCGGAAGATTTCATGGTAGATCCGCCCGTCCTTGATGAAGAGGGTCCGCTTGGCATAGCTGGCCGCGGCAGTTGAGTGGGTCACCATGATGATCGTCTGCCCCTTCCCGTTGACCTCGTCAAACAGGTGCAGCAGCTGCTTGGAAGTCGCTGAATCCAGCGCCCCGGTAGGCTCATCGGCCAGCAGGAGGTCTGGGCGCGCGATCAAGGCTCTGGCCACGGCAACCCGCTGCTGCTGGCCGCCAGAAGCCTCAACCGGATAGCGGTCCAAGATCTGGCTGATGCCCAGCTTAGGCGCCAGCTCCTGCAGCCGCTGCTCCATTTCATCGACCGGCGTCTTGGCCAGAACCAGCGGCAAGAAGATATTGTCCTTGTTGGACAGACTGTCCAAGAGGTTGAAGTCCTGGAAGACAAAGCCCAGGTGCTCCCGGCGAAAGCGCGCCGCCTCATCCGGCTTGAGCGTGCCTAAGTCCTGCCCGCCTAAAATGGCCTGCCCGCCCGTAGCCTTGTCCAGGGTGGCCATGATGTTGAGCAGGGTGCTTTTGCCAGCACCGGATTCCCCCATGATGGCCACGTACTCCCCTTTTTCCACGGTGAAGTTTATGTCCTTCAGGGCCGTCACGGCATTGGCGGCTTTTTCATTGTAGACTTTTTTGACATGATTCAGTTTTAAGAGTGGCATCTCTTTGGCTCCTTTCATCGTCCCTTTGCTTGATGCTTCTATTATAGAAAGCCCCCGCTCCTTTTCCTACTTACGAAAGTGGCAACTAGCTTACGTTTTCGTAAGGTGGCAATTTAAAATTCCTGCCAGAAAAAGGCCACATTATCTCAAATACGTGGATAATGTGGCCTTTATCGTTAATTTGCTTCAAATCTCCAGGCTTGCTTGGCGTCAGGCGCCCTTGACCTGGTCGACTGGAAAGATTACCTGGGCCGCGACGCCCTTGGCTTCCGAGGTGACGGCGACGCCCAAGCCCAGCTTGTCGGCCGCTTCTTTGACGAAATACAGGCCCATCCCCGTCGACTGGGCGTTGTGGTGGCCATTTTGACCGGTAAAGCCCTTCTCAAACAGGCGCGGCTGGTCGCTGGCCGCGATCCGCGGGCCTTCATCATAAATCGTCAGGGCCTGGTCCTTAAAGTAGATCCTGATCTGATCGCCGGTTGAATACTTCAAGGCATTGCTCAAGAGCTGCTGCACGATGAAGCGCAGCCACTTACGGTCTGTCAACACCTGGACTTCAGCCAGGTCTACTTCGGGGATGACCCCTTTTTCCAAAAAGACGGCCATGTTCTGGGCCAGCAGCTCGCTGACCAGGCTGGTCAGCTTGCACCAGGCAAAGTCAAAGTCGTTCTGGTCCGCGGCCAGGCGCTGACCGCCCAAGAGCAGGTCGAGCTGGTAGTCCGCCTGCCTGAGCGGCTGCTCCAGGTCCCGGCTTTGCACCTGGCTGCCCTGGCTGGCCAGGCCGCTGATCTCAGTCAGGGAGTTCTTGATCTCATGGGCCAGCAGCTCCATCTGCTCAACTTCTTCCTGGGCCTTTAGGTTCCAGGCCTGCTCGCTTTTCTGCTTGTCAGCCGCAAGCAATTGGGCCCGCTTGATCAGGGCCAGTTCGCTGGGGCTGGCCGCCTTCAAGGCCCTTTGCCCGTCCCAGCGGCGAATCTCTGCCGTCTTCTGCCTTTCATGCAGGAAGTCGCCAACCAGCCAGGCCAGCAAAAAGGGCAGCGTATAGCGGATCAAGTCGCCCCAAGCCTCCAAGCGGCAGCCATAGAGGTTCAGGACCAAGGCCGCGAAGGCCAAAACAAGCGCGTACAGCAAGAGCAGGGGCAACGCTTTTTTCAGGTACTGGCGGCAAAAAGTCTTCTTCATTGCATCCCCCTAGTCCACGATCCGGTAGCCCACGCCCCGCTCCGTCAGCAGCTGCTTGTCCAGGTCCAGCTGGTGGAGCTTGCCCCGCAGGCGCGAGACGTTGACGTTCAAGGTGTTTTCGTTCAAGTACTTGCCGCCCTGCCAAAGCAGCTCCAGGATCTCCCGCTTGGAAACGGCCTGACCCTTTTGCCTGAGCAGGATCTGCAGCATGGCCCCTTCCGTTGGCGTCAGCTGCACGGCCTGCCCGTCCTTGACCAGTTCGTTGGTCAGGCTGTTGAAGCTGGCCCCGGCAAAAGCCAGCTGCCTGCCCACCTGAGGCTTGTTGCGCCGCAGGATCGCCTGAATCTTGGCCAGCAGAACCGCCCCGGAGAAAGGTTTCATTATATAGTCGTCAGCCCCGGCGGAAACGGCATGCATCACGTTGGCGTCAATGTCCGCGGCCGAAATCACGATAATCGGCACGGCACTCTTCTTTCTGACCTCCTGGATCCAGTAGAAGCCGTCAAAAGTTGGCAGGGTGATGTCGCACAAGACCAGGTCCGACTGGCTCGCGGCTACTTCTTCTGCCACCCGGTTCCAGTCCTTGACCACGACTGGCTCATACTGCCATTTGCGCAAAGTCTGGCTGATATTGGCAATAATTTGCTGGTCATCTTCGACCAACATGATTCTTTCCATGCTTCCTCCTTACTTGCCTTGATATTGTGGCAAAACGAAGCGTTCAATGGCCTCGGCTACCCCGCCGTGCAGGTAGTCATGCTTGGTAATTGCATCGCAATCCGCCCGCATCTCAGGCGTGGTGTTGGCCATGCCAACGCCCAGGCCGGCCGCCTTGATCATGGCATCATCGTTGAAGCTGTCGCCTAAGGCCATTGTTTCCCGCAAGTCCAGGCCGATTTCAGCGCACAGGCGCTTTAAGCCATTGCCTTTATTGACGCCAACGGGGTTGAACTCCAGGTAGCGGCTGGAAGAGCAGCTCATCTCCGTCCGTTCCTCCATGTCGCCCATTTTGCTTCTGATCTGCTTGATCTTGGCAAAATCGGGATTTTCATACAGAATCTTCACGAATTTCTCGCCGCTTTCGCGCAGGCGGTCCAAGGTCGGGTCCGTGATTTCGATCAAGTCCAGCCGCCCCCGGCAGAATTCCCGTTCTTCATCAGTCAAATTATAGGCAAAAACCTTGTCCTCACTGTAAATGTGCATGCAGACGCCATACTTCTGCCCGCGCTCATAGAGCTCTTCGATCAGCCCGTAGTCCATCCCGGTAAGGCTGATCAGGCGCGGCCCCTGATTTTCATAGATGGCCCCGCCGTTGTAAGTGATGGCGTACTGGCCAGGCGCGTCTTTGATCCCCAATTCCTCAAGCGTCTGCTGAATCGAGCCAAAGCCGCGGCCCGTGGCAGGGACGAACTTGATGCCAAATTCCTGGCACTTGCGGATGGCAGCCAGGTTCTCCTGGCTGATATGGTGGTCAGGACCCAGCAGGGTCTCGTCCAAGTCGCTCGCGATCAATCTATACATCTTGCCTGCTCCTTTCTAAGCTGCTTGTTCTGGCTGCTTTCGTTTTTCCTTATTTAACTATACAATTGACTGCCACAAGAAAAAAGAATCTCCGCTTGGCGAAGATTCTTTAGCTGGCTATTGCAGGCTCTTAAGCATCTTGAAGGCCGTTTCCGTGCTATGAGCCTTCATCTGGTACACGCTGGATCCCTTAGACCAAGTGATCACGGTGTTTAACGAGCCCAGGCTCTCGCCGACGTCGACCTGGACGCTGGCATTGCCGCCGCTGGCCGGCAGACCATACTGCCGGTAAAGCTTGAGCAGGGCCTTGGCCGTTGGAAGCGCCTCTTGCCCTTGCACCTGGCTGGCCCGCACGACGAAGGACCACTGGCCCTGATTGAACTGCAAGTAGGTCGATCCGGCCGCTCCTTCCTCAGTCCCGGTCACTTGGCCGTCAAGTTTGACCGTTGGCAGGCCGCTCTTGGGCTCCTGGTAGTTGATCAGGCTGCTGGCGTCAGTCACGTTCTTGTTTTCCGTCAAGACGGCGTATGGCTTTTCCTTGGCCACCTGGCTGGCGTTCAACGGCAACGGACTATTGCCGACGCTGTAGTAGACGACGTTCTGACTGGCAGAGCTCGTCCAGCGCGCGTTCAAATTTTCGCTGCCCTGGCCCAGGCCGTCAACCGTTGGCAAAAGCATCCCCGGCAGCTGGGTTCGCAGCTGGGCCGTCAAGCTGCTCATGCGGCTAGCGGTTGAACTAGGTGCGGACTTAGAGCTGGCGCGGCTTGAGGTGGATTTGCCTGAGCTGGCGGCGGAACTAGCCGCGCTGGTTGATGAACTAGCCGTGGACTTAGAACTGGCGCGGCTTGAGGTGGATTTTTCCTTTTGAGACTGGCTGGAAGCCTGACTGGACTTTTCCTGGCTTTGCTCTTGGCCCTGGCTCCCGCAACCCGCGAGCAAGGCCGCGGACGCGAGGAGCAGGCCAAGGACTTGTTTTCTATGTCTCATTGTCTACACTCTTTCCATTGAATACTTATCCCTGCTTTTTTGCTTATTCACCTTTAATTATAAACTTGGATAAGGCTTTCATAAAGAAAGAGCCCCTTAAGACTTAGCTAATTTTTGGTAAAAAGCTTTAGCTGGTCTTCTTGCTCGAGACTGCAAATTTAGGCCTTAGCCGGCTGACGCGTTTTTTAAAAATACGCGAAAAAACACCCACCTAACTGAGCACTGTCAATCAGTTAGTGGTTTGACGCTGCTAAGCTAGATGAGTGTTTAGGCCGTCCTCCGCTTAAAGGCAATGCCTTAATTCAATGACATTGACCCGCTGGACAACTTTTATGGTCTGGCAATCGTGACTTCACCGGCGATATCCTTGTTGAAAAAGGCCCGGATCTCTTCCAGATCCATCTCCTGGCCCAAGGCCCACATCAACTTGGTAACGGCACTTTCACTAGTCATGTCGCGGCCGCTGATGGCCCCTTCAAGCAAAGCAGCCCGGCCGACCTCGTACTTGGTCAGGTCAGTCCGCTCGTACAAGCACTGGCTGCAGGCGATAACCGGGATTCCCTGCTTGATGATCTCGCCCACGGCCTTGACCATGTTCCGGCGCATATAGTTCATCCCGCCCAAGCCATAAGCTTCGACGACGATCCCCTTGCATCCGGCGTCAACCATGGCTTTGAGCATGGCCGGATCAAAGCCTGGGAAAAGCTTGACCATCGCCACGTGGGGGTTGACCTTGGTGTTCAGGGTGCAGATGGCGTGCTCGCTTGGCACGTACTCATTCGCTGAGTGCTTGATGTCGATCCCGTCGGAAGTTACCTGAGCGACTGGATCCATGTTGATGGACTTGAAGGCGTCAAAACCGGTGGTTCTGATCTTCACGCAGCGGCATCCCCGCATGATCTGCCGGTTGAAGGCAATGTAGATCCCCGGCTTGCAGGTCGCCGCGGCAGCGAAGGCCACGCGGAGGTTGTCCGGGGCATCGCTCAAGATAGCCTGCATAGGCACCTGGCTCCCAGTAAGAACGACTGGCAGGTCAATCCCCTGAAGCATAAAGGTGAGCATTGAGGCCGTGTAGGCCATGGTATCCGTCCCGTGGGAGACGACGATGCCATCATAGCCCCGGCGGAGCTGGTAAATTTGTTCGGCGATGTAGGCCCATTCTTCTGGCTGGATATTGGATGAGTCCAGGGAAAGGATGTCCTTGGCCGTAATTTCATAAGGCTGCCCGCCCAAAGTATGGAGGAGCTCAGCACCGGATTGTCCGGGCACTAAGCCCTCTTCTGAAGCTACTGAGGCAATGGTACCTCCTGTTGACAAGAGCAGAATCTTTTTCTTGGTGTTAGTCATGGTGTCCCCGCTTAATAACTTGCATGTTTGCGAAAAAATACTTGCACATCTCCACTTTAACCGCTCGTTTTTCTATTTGCAAGCCGCTTCTTCTGTTCCTGTTCATCAGCCTGGACCAGGAACTGATAAAGGCGCTCCATGTACTCCTTGTACTGAGCCAGCTCCTGCTCGCTGTAGAGGCTTTCGATTTTATCGTGGAACTGGTGCACTGACGCCAAGGCCTCTTGACACTTTTCCTCGCCTTCTGGCGTCAGCTGGATAATCTTGACCCGCTTGTCCATTTCACAGACGCGGCTGATCACGTAGCCCTTGCCATCCAACCGGGCGACGATGCCGGCCATCGTTGCCTGGGCCACTTCAAAATGGGTTTCCAGCTTCTTTAACGGTGCCCGCTTGTCTGGACATTTCTTATACAGGTAAGCCAACACGTGAAATTGCGAGAAGGTCAGGCCCATTTTCTGCAAGGCGCGGTTGCCATGCTTGGCCATTAAGTCGTAGTTTCTCTTCAAGAGCAGGCCGAAATCTCTATCCATTCTTCAATCTATCCCCTTGTTAAATTATCCGCGTTTTCAGCCCAGCAGCTGAAAACAATAGCGTGCTTTCATTGTCGTTCTATAATTCTAACACTTTTTCCGCAAAAGCAAAAAGGACTGAGCCAGCCAGCTCATTCCTTTAATCCTATTTTTCAAGTTTCTTAGCCTCATCCATGATGGTCTGATAGACGGCCTTGACCGCGGCCGCGTATTCCGGCCGTCCCGCCAGCCTGGCCACCTTGTCCAAGACCTGCCCCTCGCGCTTGGGGTCATAAACGGCGATCCCCTGGGCCTGCTTGATCGTGCCGACCTGGCGGACAATGTCGTAGCGCTTGACCAGAGCCGCTACCAGCTCCCGGTCGGCCTCATCGATCTGCCCACGCAAGGCGGCTAATTCTCTGGTTTTCATTTTCACTTTTTTCCTTTCTTTTCTATCGAAGAATTTTATCTGTAAGTTCAGCTTATCACACCAGAGCTTTACACAGACTTTGCAAAAAAGTTGAGCTAGGCCGCTTTACGAAAGGAAATGAAAGTATTATCATATAAATGAGAAAATTACGATTGGGTTGAGCGTCCCACCAAGCGCTCGGCTTATCTTTTGGTAAACTATTGTTATCAGTGTAATTTTTCACATCACAGAGAACGCGAGCCACGTCCAAGGCTCGCGTTTTTTGTTTGCCGGCCTAGTTCTTGGTCACGTCGATCCAGGCTTCATAGCCCGAGTACTTTTCCAGGTCAGGAATTGATAATTTTACCGCTGAATTTGACGAGCCAGCTGCCGGGAAGACTTCCTCATGGCGCTTAAGCGACTCATCCAGGTAGACTTGGACCCCGTCTTTGACCGCGAAGGGGCAGACCCCGCCCGGTGCGTGGCCGACATAGTCCTCAACCTGGTCAAAGGGAATCATCTTGGCCTTCTTGTGGAAGACGCCCTTGTACTTGTGGTTGTCGATCCGGGCTTCGCCAGCCATAACGATTAAAACCGGCTCATCATTGACCAGGAAAGACAGGGTCTTGGCAATCTGGTCAGGCTCAGTGGACAAAGCCTCAGCCGCCAAATCAACCGTTGCCGATGATTCAGGCAATTCGATCACATCGACGCCCGTGCCCGCGAAAAATGCTTTTACTTTGTCTACTGCCATATTTCATGCCTCTTTCTTTGCAAATCAAAATCAGATTCTTGATTAATTTTAAATTAGAAAGTAGTATACCTCTTTTATTTGTCTTTCACAATAAGAAGGACCTGAAAAATTTGTCTTTCTTTCGCCTTCTGCAAAAAAATAAGCGTCAGCCTAGTGGTGACAAAGGCCGGCGCTTATTTCACTCAGGGAGTCACGATCAAAGGAATGAAGGAGTCGCGTGGCTCATCAAGCATCATGCATACGAAATTTTAGATATTGTGTTGAGTGTATATGAAAAAATATGCTGTTGCAATCACAAACAAAAATAAAGAAAAGGGCCAGGGAGGGATCGCGATGTCTTTGCCAACTCCCCAACTCAGCCTAAGTATAAGACAAGCAGGCAAAAGTCCCAGCAGTAAAGCAGGCGAAACGTCCGTTTTTGAGACACCTTTCAGTTTTTGTCTGATTAAGGTGCAAAAGCCTTTATTTTGCCAAAAGCTTTGTTATATTTGTCGCAGAGGATTATTAGAGTGATTGATTTCGGAGATGGACAGGAATGAGACAAAGCGAAAACAGGATGAGGCGCGATATCTTGCTGGCAATGAAGACAATGCTGAGCAGGAAGCGGTTTGAGGAGATTACGGTTGCCGACATCTGCAAGGAGGCCATGATTCACCGCAGCTCTTTCTACCGCTACTTTCGCGACAAATATGAAGTCGTGGATGAGCTTTTCATGACCTTGATCCGCCAGCTGCTGGCGGACACGAAGACGTCCACGGACGCCATTGAGCAGATCAAGGCCTTCATGCATGAGAACCTGACCCTCCTGCACAATCTCAGCCCGCAGAACCAGGGCCGGATCAATCTCTACCCGGACACCATGCACCTGATCCAGGACCTGCTCGCTGAATCCCTGCACATGACGGAAGCGGCAGGCACGACCGACCAGGACCCTCTCCTGCACCAGATCAAGATCGCCGATGATCCTGAAATGGCTCTCGCCTTCTACAGCGGCGGCATCATGGGCCTTTTTGAAAACTACGACATCTTTGACCACCCCGACCGGATCGACAAGTTGCTCAACCACTGGAAGGAAAAGCGGCTTTCCGCGCTAGTGGGAAATGAGCAGCCAAAATAAGCACCGAACTATGATACGACTAGTTCGGTGCTTATTTTTCTCGTAAAAATGCTCTTATTCCAATTCCATTTCCAGCTTCTTGACGGCGGCGTTGACCTTGGCGATATCGCTTGGCATTGTCGTGCAGCATCCCCCAACGATCATGGCCCCGGCATCCAGCCAGTCCTTAGCCGCGGCCCCAAAGCTGGTGTCTTCAGCCGGATACTTCCACGCCTTGACCTCTGGATCGTATTCAGCGCCAGAATTCGGATAGATCACGACCGGTTTCTTGGCCACGGACTTGACCGTCTTGACGGCGGCTGAGCCCCATTCCAGCTTAAAGCAGTTGATGCCGGCCGCGAAGACCTGCGGGTCATCCTGCACGGCCTGGATGGCCGCGGTCAAAGGCGTCCCTTCACTGATGGTTTCCGGGTCCTTTAACGAGAAGCTGACGTAGACCGGAATCTCCGGGTACTGGTCCTTGAGGTAGGCCAGAATGGCCTGCACCTCGTCCAGCCTCGGCTGGGTCTCAATGGCCAGGCAGTCGACCCCGCTCTTGACCAGCTCCTCAATCCGCGGCGCGTGAAAGTCCACGTACTGGTCGCGGCTTAGCAGGTAGTCGCCCCGGTACTCGCTCCCATCGGCCAGGTAGGCCCCGTAAGGGCCTACGGACCCAGCCACGAAGTTGTGGATGCCAGTCCGCTCCTCGTAGTCGTCACGGGCCTTAAGCGCGATCTCCGCGGCCTTTTCCATCAAGCCCCGGGCCTCGCTGGCGCTTAAGCCATGCTTCTCAAAAGCTGGGATGCTGGTCTGGTAGGTATCCGTGATCGTCATCCGGGCTCCGGCCTTAAAATACTCGTAGTGGACCTTGTAGACCCGCTCAGGATGGTCAAGCAAAGCCTCAGCCGTCCATAAGTCGGTATTGGTCTGCTCACCCCAAGCTTCCAAAGGGGTTGACATGGATCCGTCCAGCACGAGTGGTTCTTTTAGCAACGATAATAAATCCGTCATTAGGAATCCCCTCCCTACTCACCTGTTTATTATGCTATTATAGTTATTATTTTAAATAGAATTTAGCGTAAATAAAAGAGGAATGCTTCATGACTCAAGAAAAAGAAATAAACAAAGGAAAAGTCGAGCACCTGGAACGAAAAATGGAGGCCCGGCATATCCAAATGATCTCCCTGGGCGGGGTCATTGGGACGGGACTCTTCCTTAGTTCTGGCTATACCATCAGCCAGGCCGGGCCAATTGGGACCATCCTGGCCTACTTCGTCGGAGCGGTATTGGTTTACGCCGTCATGCTCTGCCTAGGCGAATTGTCCGTGGCCATGCCTTACACCGGCTCTTTTCACGTCTATGCCAAAAACCTGCTCAACCCGGCAACGGGCTTCGTCGTTGCCATTCTCTATTGGCTGACCTGGACCCATTGCCTTGGGCAGCGAGTTCACGGCCTCAGGGATCATCATGCGCCACTGGTTTCCCAGCATCCCGGTCTGGGTCTGGAGCCTGGTCTTCATGATCCTGATCTTCCTGTCCAACTACTTCTCCGTCCGCGTCTTCGCGGAAAGCGAGTTCTGGTTCGCGGCCGTCAAGGTCTTTGCCATCGTTGCCTTTATTGTTTTGGGCGGGCTGGCAGTCGTTGGCCTCATCCCGATCAAAGGCTACGCTCATGCCCCGCTTTTGACCAATCTGACCAAGGACGGATGGTTTCCGACCGGCTTTAAGGGCGTCTTTACGACCATGCTGACGGTCAACTTTGCCTTTTCAGGAACGGAATTGATCGGGATCACCGCCGGGGAGGCCAAGGATCCGGAAAAGACCCTGCCTAAGGCCATCCACACCACCCTGTGGCGCTTGATCATCTTCTTCATCGGCTCCATCTTCGTGATGGCCTGCCTGATCCCTTACAAGCAGGCTGGCGTCAGCGAAAGTCCCTTCGTCCACATCTTCAAGATGATGGGGATTCCTTTTGCCAGCGACCTGATGAACTTCGTCGTGCTCACGGCCATCATTTCCGCCGGCAACTCCGGCCTCTACGCCTCCACGCGAATGCTGTGGTCTTTAGGCAATGAAGGAACGATTCCGGTCGTCTTCGCCAAGACCAACAAGCGGGGCATCCCCGCCATCTCCCTGGTCGTGAGCATGCTTGGCGGGATTCTGTCCCTGCTGACCAGCATCTACGCCGCGGACACGATCTACCTGGTCCTGGTTTCCATCTCCGGCTTGGCGGTCGTCTTCGTCTGGATGGCCATCGCCCTTTGCGAGTTGAGCTTCCGCAAAAAGTGGCTCAAGGATGGCCACCAGGTCAGCGAGCTGCAGTTCAAGACCCCGGGCTACCCCTTCACCCCTTGGTTCGCCTTCCTGGCCAGCCTGGCTTCCTGCCTCCTGATCTGGTTTGACCCCAACCAGCGGGTGGCCCTCTACGCGACCATCCCCTTCGTCATTCTCTGCTACCTGGCCTACTACCTCTACGCCAAGCACAAGCAGCACACTAGCATCAATGATTAGCAAACAGCCAGAACCCGCGTGGGCTCTGGCTTTTTTGTCTTTTGGAAATCGAATCAAATCACGCTAATCCAATCCAATCAAATCTAATCAAATCATTGGCGAGATTGACGTGATTGGATTAGAATAGTTAGTAGGCCAACCGACTAGAAAAATGGGGGAAAATCGTCATGTTCAATCCAAACGCCAGCGAAAATTTTGAAAGCCAGCTCTCCTACCGGCAGGATTTGACTTTTAAGAGTCTGAACCAGGTCCTGGCCGACCACCAGCTGCCGGCTGCCCAAACGCCGGCCCAGCTTTTGGGTCTGGGCCAGTTCAGCAATCTGGACCTGCTTTTGTCAGACCAGTGCCCCTACTCGATCAAGTGCGGGGTCTTCAAAGGGGTGACCCAGGATGAGTTCCTGGACCGGCAGGAGTTCACCGGTTCTTTGGCCGCCCAGTTCGCGGCCGTCTACCGCTTCATTGACCAGCACAACCCAGTCAAGAGCCAGATCAAGGGCCTTTACCGGGAAGACCAGCGGACTTATCCACCGCAGGCTATCCGCGAGGCCTTGATGAACTGCATTATCCACAGGGACTATTCCAATCCAGCCAGCACTTTGATCAATGTCTACGCTGACCGGATTGAGTTCATCTCTTACGGCGGCCTCGCGGACGGAATTACCGAAGCTGACGTCAAGCTGGGCTTGTCAGTCTGCCGCAACCCGCACCTGGCCCAGTTCTTCTACCGGCTCAAGCTGGTGGAATCCTACGGCACGGGCTTGGCCCGGATCAAGAGTGCCTACAAGGGCGCGGCCGACCAGCCCGTCATCATCCCCGCCCCTGCTTCTTTCAAGGTGGTCCTGCCAGCCTACCAGCTTGAGAGCGTCAAGCTTAAGCCAAAGGCCAAGGCTAAGCCCCAGCCGGCGCCGCGGCCAGCCCGCCCCAAAGCCGCCAAGAGCGCGGCCCCGGCTGGCAACGAGCAGGCCGTCCTGGCTTTTGGCCAAGACCACGCGGAATTCATCCGAAGCGACATCGAAAAATTGCTGGGAGTCAGTCCGGCCACGGCTACCCGCCTGCTCCGGCAAATGGAGGGCAAGGGCCTTATCACGAAGCGCGGCAAGGCCAAAGCGATCCGCTATCGGATCGCGGAATAAGAGCGGCAATTTTTTCTAAAAAAGCGCTTCCCCATTGAATCAGTCCGGCTCATAAATGCTAGTATATGTAAGGACCCAACCGGTCCAAACAATGAAGCAAATTAGAAAGAATCAAACAAGCAATGAAACCATTTACCCCAATTCTGCTGGGCAGCGACATCAACGTCTACGGGATGGCGCGCTCCTTCCATGAAGCTTACGGAATCAAGGTCCAAGCCTGGGGTGCTTCCACCCTGGCCCCGACCCGCTACTCCAACATCGTTGATATCGAGGTCCACCCCGGCTTTACCGAGGATCCAGCCTTTATCGAAGTCATGCGGGAAAAGATCAAGGAATACCAAGACCATCCCGAGCCAGTCATCCTGATTTCCTGCGGGGACGGCTATTCCGAGCTTTTGGCCAAGCACAAGGCTGAATTGGAAAAGGCCTTTATCGTGCCTTACATCAACTACGACCTGCTGGAAAAGCTGATCTCCAAAGAGGGCTTCTACGAAGTCTGTGAGGAATACGACCTGCCATATCCAAAGACCCACATCATCACCATGAAGGACTACCGGGATGGCTCTTATGAAAACGTACCGTTCCCCTTCCCGGTTGCCTTAAAGCCAGAAGACCCGGTGTCCTGGCTGGACGTGCAGTTTGAGGGCCGCAAGAAGGCCTTTGTCATCAAGGACTTTGCTGAATTCAAAGACATCGTGGGCAAGATCTACACCAACGGCTACAAGGAAGACCTGATCTTGCAGGACTTTATCCCAGGCGACGACTCCAACATGCGGGTTCTGAACGCTTATGTGGACAAAAATCATAAGGTCAAGATGATGTGCCTGGGCCACCCGCTTCTGGAAGATCCAGACCCAATCGCCATTGGCAACTACATGGTGATCGCGCCGGACTATGATGAGCAGCTCTACCAGACCGTTCAGGCCTTTTTGGAAAAGATCCACTATACGGGGATGGCCAACTTCGACATCAAGTACGACCGCCGCGACGGGATCTACAAGTTCTTTGAAATCAACCTCCGCCAAGGCCGCTCCAGCTTTTACGTGACCCTGAACGGCTACAACCTGGCCAAGTGGTACATCGACGACTACGTTGAGGACTCCCTCAAAGATCGGGCAACCGTCTACGGGAACAAGGACCGGGCTGGCCATATGCTCTGGCTCGGCGTGCCGCGGAAGCTTTTTGAAGAATACGCGGTTCCTTCCCCGGCCAAGGACGAGGCCATGGAGCTCCTTAAAGAGGGCAAGTATGGCACGACCGTCTTCTATGACAAAGACCGCAATTTTAAGCGCTGGCTGCTGATGAAGCACATGTACCACAACTACTTCAAGGACTACCAGACCTACTTCAAGGTCAATAAGGAACAGTACTTCAGCCAAAACAAGTAAGAAATTCAAGACTTATGCACAGCAAAAAGAGGAATCTCACGCGAGATTCCTCTTTTTGGGCTTATTTTTAGGCCTGGCTTGTTTAAAAAATGTGGATAATCCGCAGGCAGATGTGCATAGCCTGCTCTTGAGCAGCTTTTCCCCAGCTGCGGTCGTCATGGGCCGCCACGTTGGCCAGGGAATCGGCCGTGTAGAGCAGCTGGCCGAATTCAACGCCCCGCTTGGCGGCAACGGCGGCCATTGAGGCACATTCCATCTCCACCACCTGGCAGCCTTCTTCGCGCCGGTACTCGACCATGTCCTGGGTTTCACGGAAAAAGCCGTCCGTCGTCCAGGTCGTGCAGTGCTCATAGGGCAATCCCTGCTCTGCCAGTCCTTGGCCAATTTTTTCCACAGCAACTGGGTCAAGGTCCACATAGCGGCTGGCCGGCAGGTACTTGTAGGAGGTGCCCTCATCTCTCAGAGCCCGGGTTGGGATCAAGAAGTCGTTCTCCTTGATGTCGACCAGGGTGCCACAGGAGCCGACGGCCAGAAATTTTCGGCAGCCAAGCGCGATCAAGGCATCCATAAACTGGGCTGCCGCCGGGCCGCCCAAGGGAGCCCGGCACAAGCAGAGGGGCTCTCCTTGATCCTTAATCACGTAAATTGGCCGCAGCCGGTCAACCGTGATAAAGTGGTCAGCCACCGTGGCATTAACCTGTTCCGCGTATTCATCCACTTCATCCCCCAAGAAGGCAAACAGGCATTTCTCTGGCAGCTTGACGCCTTTGGCATCGTGGCCGGGCTTGAGGACTTCCTGAGAAGTCGGGTCGTATTCCAAAATTGGCAGTTCGTTCTTTTCAATCATAATTCCGCTCTTTTCATCTCAAATAAGTTAAGTATAGCAACTTTTCCACCCATGGCAAAAGCAGCAAAACAAAACGAGTCGATTCCGTTTGAAACCGGCTCGTTTCTGGTTTGAGAGATTAAGCAGTGGTGATTTCGATTAAGCGTGGAATTCGATTACGACGCAGACCATCGCGTTGTTGCCGCTGCCGTAGTGGCCAACCCCGATGTAGGCCGTGTGGTTGCCTGAGTCAACCAGCATCTTGTAGTGTTCGTAAGTGCCGCTGATATTGGTCAGGTTCTTTCTGGTCTTCTTGACAACGATTGCTTCGTAGTCGTCCTTTTCAGCCTGCATGTTTTCCGTGAAGGTGCTAGTCAAGCTAGCCTTCATTTCAGCAGTAGCGTCAGAGCTCAGGCCGTTGTAGTAGCAAGCGTGCAGGGTTTCGCCGCCGTGGTAGACGATCTTGCCCTTAACGATTGGGTAGGTATTGAGGTACTTTGGTAGAGCGTTGTAGCCAGAGTGGTCGTAGGTCCCAGTCGTTACGTATTGCTTAGCCTTTTCAGTGGCCCGCTTGTCAAGGATTTCGTTGTACTTGGAGCTCATCTTGACTGCCTTGACGCCAACCTTGGCCCGGAAGCTGTTGACAACATTCAGGACTGACTTGCGCAGCTGGTCTTGGCTGCTGTTGGCAGGGCTGGCCTTAACAGCGGCCTTCTTGACTGCCACGTACTTGATCTTGACCGTTTTGTTCTTGGTCTTGCTGGTTACCTTAACTGCCTTGACCGCCTTGGTGCTGGCTGCGTAGCCAGAAGCCTTAGGAGCCTTGTAGGACTTCCAGGTAGCGGTCGTCCACTTGCGGCCCTTCTTCTTCAAAGTTACAGTCTGCTTAACTTGGCTGTACTTGCCTGGCTCGTAGACCTTGATGGTCCGAGTAACTTTCTTGCTAGCTGCTTTTGCGTATACTGGCTTGGGTGCTGAGGTTGCCAGCCCGAGGAGGGCTGCCAGGGCTGCCAGAACTGTTATCGTGTGTTTTATTGTAAATCTCCTATATCCATTTGATCTTTAATATTGCGTTTCTGTTATCTTTCACTTATGATTATAGACGCTGCTCAGAGAAAAATCCACACTTTTTCGCCGATTTTCATTAGTTTTCGCCTATATCTACAGAGGCTCAGTGCACTTAGCTTTCTATGATCAATGCCACAGCGATATAACCATTGCTCTATTCAAAAAGCCAAAAGTAGTTCGATAGCCCCTCCAAAAGTATTGATCTATCAATGATTGTTAAATCAATATCCAGCAACCGATATTGTTTACAGTTTATTAAAAAGATAATACAAAAGATGAGTGCACTTCTAGCCACAGATTTTTTGTCCATTCTTTATAACCATGTTCTTAAAATCTGTCCTTGGGGTCAATTATTGCTGTTCTTATCAGAATTATTGTTAATCAGCAATATCAATGAGGCTGAATTGGTGTTTGAAGATTTTAAAAAGATTATTATCACTAGCCGTCACCGCTTTCTTTTCGCCAAATAAACGGCCGCTGCTTATTTTTCTAAGCGGCGGCTGCTTGCCTTGGGATTTCACTTGCTGCGTTATCCCCTGAATCATATTTTTTCGGCATTTAAAACATAAAAAAGGAAGCCGAAGCTTCCTTAACTAGCAATTATTGTCATCCTAGCAACACGTTATCGCCACCCTGTTTCTTGATCTGGTACATCAGGGCGTCAACCTGTTGATAAATCTGTTCTACGTCATCCCCCTGGCTTTGGCAGTGAATCACCCCGCAAGAGAAATGCAACTGGCTGAGCTCGCGGCCATTCAGCCTGATCACTCGCTGGCGGAAGTCGGCTTGAATGGCACGAAGCTTGGCCACGCAAGCCTGGTCAGCTGGCGCGTGAAAGGCGAAGACGAACTCATCGCCGCCCAGCCGGCCTAAAAGGCTGTCTTTCTTTGGATCATAATCTTCCAAAAATTCAGCCCGGTCATGGTAGTCGACATTTAAGCCCTGGACAAAGCAATTGCTTAATTCCCTAATCGCCAGATCTCCCATCTGGTGGCCGTAGCTGTCATTGATCTGCTTGAAGTGGTCGATATCGATCAAGCCAATATAGAGATCCGTGCATTCGGGCCGGTCGACCGTTTTCTGCAGCAAATCCGCGAAAGTCGACCGGATCATTGCCCCGCTTAGGCGGTCAAAGTCTGCCTGCACTCTTAGCTGACGCTGATTGGCATGGTACTTGTTCAATAAGATGAACGAGGCCAAGCGTTCCTTTTGAACGACATAGTTCAAGGATAAAGCAACGGCAGTAAAAATCACCCCATTAAAGGTATCCAGCTCCCCCATCGCGGCCCCTTTGAAGCAATAAGAGCCGACGCTAAATAAAGCCAGCATGGCCACGTAGAAAGCAGTCAGACTGTAGAAGGTGTCCGTCAGCAAAACCGCAACCAGCACAATAAGGACTAAATAACCAGTTGCCACGTTGCGCGGGTCAAGGTTTGAGTCCACGATCGAGTTAAGCAGGAAAAGCGCCATCGTGCAATAAACCGTCAGCCGGTTGCCGATCAGCTTCTTCTTGATCAGCCAGGCCAAAATCAGGGCAGCTACAAATCCTGACAGATACATTGCCAAATAAGCTGGGTGCAAGCCAAATAGCGACAGTATGGTAAAAATCGCCATCGCGACCGCGTACATCTTCACCAAAAATGCGCAGCTCTGCCAGTTATGCTGGCGAATATGGGGCAAGCAGGCCCGGTACTGGTCAAAGTCGAGTCCATAGTAATTAATGTTCTTCAAATTTAACGTCTCTCATTGCTCCATCCCGCTATGAATCCGCGAGAATTTATTTTCCACTATTTTAACAAAAATCATCAAAAATTTTGTCTCTCGAAAGCGATTTATTTTTCATTGCTGATTGCCTCACTAATCATGCAGGAACAAGCAATTATTTCTCGGGAAATAATTCGATGACAGCTTTGCTTTCTTGTCAGGGCGCGCTTTTTCCCTTAAGCTTGAGTCAAACTTGCTAAGAAAAAGGAGCTGTAAATCATGGAATTCAGTGATCAAGTCAAGCAGCTGCGCCAGCAAATGGGACTGACCCAAGAACAGTTTGCCCTCAAGGTCAACGTGACCCGCCAAGCCGTCTCCAACTGGGAGAACAACCGCAACTTGCCTGACATCGAAACCCTGATCGTAATCAGTCAGGTCTTTCACATTTCTTTAGACGAATTAATTTTAGGAGGAACGGATATGAACAAGATGACGGAAAAGCTGATCCAAGACGGCTCAGAAGGTCGCCGGGCCAAGATGAACATGGTCTCAACCCTAACTGGGGCCTTTTTGATGATTCTCGGCTTGGCTTGCTTCTTAATTAAGGCCAACTCAGTTGAATACATCGACAAGCAAGGGATCCTGCACGAAAACTTCTATCTTTTGCCAATTGGCTTCGCCTTTCTCTTCACGGGCTTCCTGGTCCTCTTGACCACCACGACCTGCTTCCTGGTGAGAAAGCTGCGTGAAAAATAGTAATGCTAAGCTGATAATCATATTTTTAAGATTTAGAGCGCCAACTGGCGCTCTTTTTCTATAAGTTTTAAAGAATAAAAAAATTTTGACGTTTTTCCGTGTATTACTTATTGAAGGGGAAAATTCCCTTCTAGAATGGAGGAAAAATGTCAAAATCAACCCTAACAGTCCGCGGCAGCAAGGATATCGTCCAAAAGGTCATGCTGGACAAGAACGAGATCTTTGCTGACGTGTTGAACGGCTTTATTTTCAAAGGCCAGCAGGTTATCAAGCCGAATATGCTGACGGATACGAACACGACCAGCTACTACAAGGCCAACGGAGAAATTCACGGCCAGGACCGGGACGTGGCCAAATTGCTGACAATTGGCGATAAGAAGATCGTCATCTTGCTGGTCGGAATTGAGAACCAGACCAGGCCGGACAAGCACATGCCAGCGCGGGTGATGAACTATGATGCCGCAGCCTACCGCTACCAGCTCACCAAGAGCAAAACGCTCTACCCCGTGCTTACGCTGGTGGTATACTACGGGAAAGAAGCGTGGAACTACAGCCGGAACCTGCTGGGAAACATTGAGCTGCAGAAGTTGCCCAAGGAAATGCGGCAGCTAATCAGTGATTATGAGATCAAGGCCTTTTACCGGATCAGCGACTTGTCAGCACCAGAACTGGATCAGCGGTTCAAAAGCGCCTTCTTCTGTCTGGCGGAATACTTCATCCAGACCAATGCTGGTGAAGAATACCACCCGAGCGCCAAGAAACTGTCGGTCGAAGATATCATGCTTCTTTTGGATATGATGAATTCCTTGTCAGGCACTCATGCTTATGACGAGTTGATCAAAGAATTGGAAGAAAAAGATAAGAACGAGGTGACTACCATGACTGAAGTACTGCCACAATTTATTCAGGTCAAGATTGACCGGGCAAAGAAGGAAAACACTGAAGAAGTGACTAAGAAAGTGACCAAAGAAGTGACTAGAAAAACTACTGAAAACGTGACTAAAGATCACTTGCTCAACATTCTAAACACTACCAGTTTAACTCCGGACGAAGCTATGGATCTCCTGGGCATCCCCGCGGCAGATCGGCCTAAGTACAAGGAAATGCTCAAGAAAACAGGCGACTACCATGACTGAAGTACTGCCACAATTTATCCAGGTCAAGATTGACCAGGCAAAGAAGGAAACTGCTGAAGAAGTGACTAAGAAAGTGACTGCGAAAGTGACCAAAGATCACTTGCTCAACATTCTAAAAACTACCAATCTAACTCCGGACAAAGCTATGGACCTCCTGGGCATCCCCGAGGCAGACCGGCCTATGTACAAGGAGCTGCTCAAGAAAAAATAAGCAACGCAAAAGCGGGCAAGCTTGGCTTATCCGCTTATCTTTTATTCATATCAATCGTTGCCGGTGGCTTGCTCGTCACGTCGTACAGTATGCGGTTAACCTGCTTGATTTCGTTGACGATCCGCACGGAGTTCTTTTGCAAAACGTCCCATGGAATCTGGGCAAAGTCAGCAGCCATCCCGGCAATTGACGTCACGGCCCAGATGTCCAGGTCAAGTTCTGGGAATGGCTTCCACTTATTTTTTAAGCAGCAGCCTCAAAATTTGATCGCTAGAATTCAATGTCGATGTGAATCTTAATTCTACCTTTAGCACTCATGAACCTCACCTCCTAAACTAATTACTAGTTAGTGTCGTCAAAATTCTTAGTGTCGCCAAACTTCATCGCCAAATACAATTCGATTTTTCATTCACGATCCCCCTTTTTTGCAAGATTTCGTGTTTTAGTATAATCTGATAAAAAATGGATAAATAAAAAGTCATACCTGCAAGTAAAATTGCAGATATGACTTTTTTTACATATGCTCATCTAAAAACTTTTGAACCTCTTGTCCGTATTCCGCCATCCCTAACAACTGATAATTCTGAACCGCCAGACGGCAATATTTCATTTTATCCGCGCTTGGTTCGGCTTGATAGGCTAGCAAATTTTCAAAAAACAACAGCGAGTTCTTGTAGAAAAACAGCTCTGGCCTGGTTGGGATCTGCTTGCCTGCCTCGATAAAATACTCTGTTCCATTCACTTCTCTCTTCTCAGCAAAATCAGTCAGCAGATTATCAATAATCGCCAGCAGGGCAACTTGAATATCTACATCTGTCGTCTGCCTGTATTTTTCTACAATTTGCCGGCTTAGATAACGGTTGCTTTCCAAATCATAGAAGTCCATGAAGTTACAGTACAGCATTAACCGCTTTTTATCAAAAACGTCAATATTAAATATCTTGTCCTTAATCTTCTGCCTAAGAACTTCATTTGCCTCTTGATTATCTTTAATTGTCTCCATCCAACCCTCAATGATCAAGAGCTGCTCTTCCTTGTCTGGAAAGCTGCTGGCTTGAACTTCTTTAGACAATTGCTGAAAATCTGCTTGATTTCCGTGGTAATATGCCTGCATCAACCGCGCCCGTAAATTCTTTTCCCACTTCTTCCGCTGACCAGCCTCCCCTTCCAAGTGACTGAAGAATTCCCCCAAAGGGATGTGGTTAGCCTCCAGCAGCTTCAGCAAATCTTCAGCGCTTATCCGGTTTAACCCTTTTTCAACTTTCGAATAGAATGAAGGGCTGATCACGTTGCCCGCCCATGACTTTTGCGTTTTTCCCTGCTCTATGCGGTATTTTTGAAGTAATTCGCCAATTTCCATCTCTAGCTCCTCCACAGTCAAATATGACATTTTTCGCTAACCGGTTCATGAAGTCCTATCTTAAAGTAAAAATCTTTTTACGAAAGCTGGTTCAACAATGAATTCTTTTCTCAATAACAAAAACTTCCGCCGCTTTGCCACCGGTGGACTCCTGTCAGCCGCGGGCGATGTCTTCTTCTATCTGGCATTTATGACTTATGCCAGCCAAATGCACAACTATTCTTTAGCTATCTCTTTAATCGCAATCTCTGAAGCCGTACCAAAATTTCTAGAGATATTTGCTGGCTACTTAGCTGACAAAAGCAATCACAAATTTCGCAGTATCGTGCTGACCGCGCTTTTACGCTGTCTCTTATACGCCTTGGCGGCTCTGCTTCTAGCCTCTAAGGTTGACCAATGGAAACTCCTGCTGGCCATCATCACCATCAACTTCTTATCCGATCTCTGTGGCTCCTACTCCTCGGGGCTGATAGTTCCGCTCGTGGTCGACCTAGTTGGACAAGATAATTTCGGTGAAGCAGAAGGATTCGTTAGCGGTACTAAACAGATTATCGACGTTCTGGCCCAATTTGCCGGAGCTGGATTAATCCTGGTTCTTTCCTATGCTGCTCTGGCCTGGATCAATTCTCTGACTTTTCTGATCGCCGCGATTCTTTTCGCCTTGGTTAGCCGGAAGACTGGTCCTGTTCACGCAACTACCAACAAAACTCCAGCTTTTTGGCAAACCATGCGGCAGGCTTATCAGCAAACACAGAAACAGTCTGGGCTCTTAACCATCATACTTGTTTTAGCAGTAATTAACGCCTCACTAACCGCAATTGAGCCCTTGTTTTCAATTACTCTGGCCGCTCACAAAAATAGCATGGTCATTTTAAGCTACAGTTTTACCCTGGCGCTGACCAACGTAGCAGCCGCAATTGGGGCAGCCGTCGGCAGTATTTTTGGTCAAAAGATTTTCCGTTCAGTCAACATTTTTCATCTAGCCAGCTTGACCGCCTTATCCAGCCTATTGACCACGCTGAGTCTTTTTTGTCATAACGGCTGGCTAACTGCAGCTTGGTTCAGTCTCTTAGCAGCTTTGGCCAGTGCTGTTTCCATCAAAATGACCCAATGGCTGGTAACTAGCGTTGATCGGCAAATTTTGGCTTCAACTGTTGGCCTGCTAAATACCATTTTGATGGCCGCCAGTCCTTTGATTACAACTTTGGTCACCACTATTTCTAGTTTTAGCTTGACCTGGGCAATCATCAGCTTACTTGCCTTAGAAGTCGCCGCTTTGGCAGTATTAATTGCCCTCAACCAGCGACTTCGACTATCTCAGCCTAACAAGTAGATAGTCATGAGTCAAATGCGGCAGATCAATACCACTTTGACATCAATTCGACTTTTTCTGCTGGCAACGCCCTTATAATTTTGAAAAAAGAAAAAATTTTGGCATCTTTTCGTGTATTACTTATTGAAGGGGAAAAATCCCTTCTAGAATGGAGGAAAAATGTCAAAATCAACCCTAACAGTCCGCGGCAGCAAGGATATCGTCCAAAAGGTCATGCTGGATAAGAACGAGATCTTTGCTGACGTGTTGAACGGCTTTATCTTTAATGGCGAGCAGGTTATCAAGCCGGACATGCTGACGGATACGAACACGACCAGCTACTACAAGGCCAACGGAGAAATTCATGGCCAGGACCGGGACGTGGCCAAGCTGCTGACAATTGGCGATAAGAAGGTCGTCATCTTGCTGGTCGGAATTGAGAACCAGACCAGGCCGGACAAGCACATGCCAGCGCGGGTGATGAACTATGATGCCGCAGCCTACCGCTACCAGCTTACCAAGAGCAAAACGCTCTACCCCGTGCTTACGCTGGTGGTATACTACGGGAAAGAAGCGTGGAACTACAGCCGGAACTTGCTGGGAAACATTGAGCTGCAGAAGTTGCCCAGGGAAATGCGGCAGCTGATCAGTGATTATGAGATCAAGGCCTTTTACCGGATCAGCGACTTGTCAGCACCAGAACTGGATCAACGGTTCAAGAGCGCCTTCTTCTGTCTGGCGGAATATTTCATCCAGACCAATGCTGGTGAAGAATACTACCCGAGCGCCAAGAAGCTGTCGATCGAAGATATCATGCTTCTTTTGGATATGATGAATTCCTTGTCAGGCACTCATGCTTATGACGAGTTAATCAAAGAATTAGAAGAAAAAGATAAGAACGAGGTGACTACCATGACTGAAGTACTGCCACAATTTATCCAGGTCAAGATTGACCGGGCAAAGAAGGAAAACACTAAAAACGTGACTAGAGAGCACTTGCTCAACATTCTAAATACTACCAATCTAACTCCGGACAAAGCTATGGACCTCCTGGGCATCCCCGAGGCAGACCGGCCTATGTACAAGGAACTGCTCAAGAAAACAGGTGACTACCATGACTGAAGTACTGCCACAATTTATTCAGGTCAAGATTGACCGGGCAAAGAAGGAAAACACTGAAGAAGTGACTGCGAAAGTGACCAATGAAGTGACTAAGAAAGTGACTAAAGACTACTTGTTCAACATTCTGAACACTACCAATCTAACTCCGGACAAAGCTATGGACCTCCTGGGCATCCCCGAGGCAGACCGGCCTATGTACAAGGAACTGCTCAAGAAAAAATAAGCAACGCAAAAGCGGACAAGCCAAGCTTGCCCGCTTTTTCTTCGTTTAACTACAAGCCTGCAGTATTGCTTAAATCAACTACCCCCGACCGAGGTCGGAGGTTTGCGACTAACTAGCGTGGTCCAAGCAAACTCCCCGAAGAGAGTTCTCCCATAGCCAAGCCCGAAGGCTTACGCTGTCGCTTCTCAAGCATCCTTGGCGGACCTCAGATGCTTCCGCAGATTGATTAACTACGGCAGAACAGCACGTGTACGCACTGCTCTAATTTGTTTCTTTCTTTGAT